>JALUZN010000458.1 GCA_027011835.1 Draconibacterium sp.
TTTTACTTGATTTAGCAAAAATAAAATCAATGGTTTTTTATGGGAAAAATTGTTAATAAAAAGACCAACCATTTTGTCCACTTGAACAATAGGTGCTTAAAAAAACAACCAATTTGTCCATTACACCGAATTTTATATCTATTTAATAACTCGCCCCACAAAACGCTTACTTGTTCACCTTGTGTAATTGAATTTGTAGAAACAAAACCTACTTTCACTTTAGAGCTTTCAATATATTGTGCTGCTTTTAAATACCAAGCAGATACATAATCAAGTATTTTTCCATTTTTAATACCATCAAATGTAATAGCCATATCTTCTCTTTGTGTTTTGTTTAAAAGTTTTGAACCAATAAAAGGTGGATTACCTAAAATATAATTAAACTTTATTGTCTTTTCTTTATTCTTAGAATTATTTTCAACAACAACATTAACTGATTTAGCTTTTATATTTATATTATCATAATGTGGTATTTGTTCAGAAGCAATGCTAATATTTACATTATCAGCAGATAAATCGTAAGAATTTTCAGCTATTAATGTATTCCAATCAATTTTAAGTGCATTAGCATTAACAATTTTTGCCGATTTTTTAAGTGGTAAACGCACAAAATAGTGGCCAAACTCTTCCGAAATCTTCATGTTCATTTGGTGGTCAATCAGCCACATGGCCACTTCGGCAATTTTCGATGCAAATTCGTCGTATTCAATACCATAAAATTGGTCAACATCAACCCAAACAATATGAGCAATGTCGATAACGCTCTGCCCTTTGTATAGCTCTCTTAAAATATCAATTTCGAGCTGTCGCAATTCCCGGTAAGTGATAATAAGAAAGTTACCACTGCCACAAGCAGGGTCGAGGAATTTTAATTTCGATAATTTATAATGAAACTCTTTTAATTGTTTTGTGTTCGATTTTATTTTTTCAAACTCTGCTCTTAATTCGTCTAAAAACAGTGGTTTTATAAGTTTATAGATATTTTTTTCGGAAGTGTAAGGTGCACCAAGATTTCTGCGTTCTTCGGGGTTCATTACCGATTGAAACAACGAGCCGAAAATGGCAGGCGATATTTTTCCCCAATCCAAAGCCGATGCTTCAATTAAAATGGTTCGCATTTTTGAATTAAATGCTGCAATTGGTAGCATCTCTTCAAATAAACCTCCGTTTACATAAGGAAATTGATTTAAATCTTCATCAAGATTTTTTAATCGTTTTTCGGGTGGAGTATTTAAAACTTGAAAGAATTGTGCAATTAATGCTCCTAAATCGCTTCCGTCTTCGTTGGTTTTCTTTTCAATAAATTCTTTAAAAATATCTTTTTCAAAAATTCCTGTATCGTCAGCAAATAGCACAAATAATAAGCGAACCAAATAAACTTCCAAGGGGTGTCCTTCGTAACCAAATTCTTTCAGTTGGTCGTGAAGTTTTCCCATCAACTCAGCCGCTTTTATATTTACAGGGTCTTCTTCTTTAAATGTCCGTTTTTGATAACCTGCAATAAAACCAAACAGCTTAACATTTTTATAAAATTCCGAAATATGAAATTCGTGTTCGGTTCTTTCTTCGAGGTCGAAAAGTTTAATTCTTTCAAAGTCAGAAACTAAAATATATTTTGGCAGTTCGTGTTCTTTTAATCCGGGAAAATAATCGGTTGCTTGTTCATAAGCTTTATCAAGATTTTTCCCTTTTGATTTATGTTCAACTAATAATGTTCCTTTCCAAAACAAGTCAATAAACCCCTGATTTCCTCCTAATTTTTTTACGGGCTCTTCAAAAGTGGCTACACGTCGACGCGATATTCCAAACACTTCAAAGAAGTCGTTCCAAAAACTGTCTTTTTCAGCTCTTTCTCTGGTTTCGTCTGCCCACTCATTCGAGAATTTTAATGCTCTGTCTTTTATTTCGTTCCAGCTTAATGTCATTTAAATTTGTCCCTTTATTTTGTATTATGCAGTATCGTTCTTTACCTTGCCCCTAACAGTATGTTATGTGTTTAATTAATTTTCAACAGACCCTAATTTTATCGTTTCCACGGAGTAACTGCTTTTGCTCCAAACTCTTTCGCAGTAATTGTTTTAATATGCACTTTTATTACTCCAACGCCTTTAATCGAGGGGGCTCCAAATTCAAATTCACGTGTGCTGTATTGTGCCATTAACAGTTTCATGCAGCGGTATTTCTCATCGAAATCGTCGATAATTTCAACCTCACCTTCAACCACAACCGATTTCGATTTTACGCGATAACTGCAACCCACTTTTTCGTCTTGCCATGCCAGTTCTTCGCCCAATGTCCAGTTAATACTAACTTTTGGGTTAGCATTTATTGTCTCCCACATTTTCCCTTTGGGAGCCGAATGAAGAATAACACAGTTGCCGTCTAAAGCAAAATTTAGAGGTAAAACATACGGCTGACCATTGTTCGACATGGCCAGAAAACAGGTTTTACTTGCTCTGATAATTTTATTTATCTCTTCCCGGTTTTCAATAGAATATGTTCGCATAATATTAGTTATAAGCTCTGCTACCCAGCTTTTCAGCCAAAATTCTTTCCACCTTCTTTAAATTTGTCAGCGTGCCCATTAATTCAAAAACGGTATCGTAATCGTTTCCGGCTGAGGCATTTTTTATCTGCTTTTCAATATCGGTTTCCAGAATTTTAATCTTTCTGAATTTATATTCATTTACAATTTTAGGAATTAAAAGATCCAGAATATCTTCCTCCTGCTCGGTAAAAGCGCCCGCTTTTGTCCAACGTTTGCTCTCAACATATTTTTCGGAAAGCAGATTGGTTGCCAGTTGGTTTATCTCTCCATCGGGATGATAAACAAAGTACTTCCAGGGGTCGAAATCTTCTGTATCAATATTTTCGCTTACCTCGTAAAAAACTTTTTTAAAAAGCGGATTCTCCGAAACTAAATCGTCAGCTTCCAGTTCCTGAATCATAAATTCGCCCACCGAAATAAATTGCGGTTGACCTGCATTTTCCTCTTCAATTTCGAAAAGCGGAACGGTACAATATTTTAAAAGAAAACGAAGGAACTCGCGCTCTTCAATCAAAAGATCCGCCGGATTTATCTCTTTGGGCTGAGCTTTTGGTTTAGCTGCAATTTTTTTTGCTTTTTCGCGAAACTCTTTTTTTCTGAAATCGTCGGTTTGTTTTGCTTTTTGCTTTCTTACCTCGTTGTATAAAACCTCTTCGTTTACCCCCATCAACCGGCTGCACTCTTTTATGTACACCGATCGCGTAATAGAATCGGGAATAACAGACACAGACCGTATTACGTCTGATATTAATCTTGCCTTTGCAATGGGGTCGTTCTCGGTATCTTTTAACAAAAGGCGTGTTTTAAACTGAATAAAATCGGTTTCGTTCTTATTTATGTACTCGAGATATCCGGTTGCCCCCATCTTTTTAGCAAACGAGTCGGGGTCTTCACCTTCGGGAAGCAAAAGAACTTTAACATTCATTCCCTCTTCCAAAACCAAATCTATTCCGCGCAACGATGCTTTTATTCCGGCCGCATCGCCATCGTAAATAATAGTAATGTTGGGCGTAAATCGTTTTACCATTCTAATCTGGTCGGGAGTTAAAGCTGTTCCCGACGATGCCACAACATTCTCTATTCCGGCCTGATGCATCGATAATACATCGGTATATCCTTCAACCAGATAACATTTATCGGTTTTCGAAATTTCGCGTTTTGCCTGAAAAATTCCATACAACACCCGCCCTTTATGATAAATATCCGACTCGGGCGAGTTAAGATATTTGGCAATTTTTTTATCCTCTTTTAAAATGCGGCCACCAAAAGCAATTACGCGCCCCGCCAAATTATGAATGGGAAACATTACGCGCCCCGCAAACCGGTCACGCATCCAGTTATCGCGCTTAATTGTCAATCCTGTTTTTTCGAGAAATTCAATTCTATATCCCTCTTTCTGAGCAGCTTCGGTAAATGGTGATTTACCGTCGGGAGCAAACCCAACTTCAAATTTTTTCAGAATATCGTCTCTAAAACTTCGCTCTCTAAAATAGCTCAGTCCAATGGTTCTCCCCTCGTTTTCTTCCCACAAGTAGCGCGTAAAAAATTTCTGTGCAAACGACGAAACAATCATCATACTTTCGCGGTCGTTTTTTTGCTGAATCTGTTCGTCGGTCTGTTCCTCTTCAACAATATCGATATGATATTTTTTAGCCAGCCATTTTAATGCTTCCGGATACGAAAGATTTTCGTGCTCCATAATAAAATTTACGGCATTGCCCCCTTTCCCGCATCCGAAACATTTAAAAATTCCCTTTGCCGGAGAGACAGTAAACGAAGGTGTCTTTTCGTTATGAAAAGGACACAGCCCCAGCTGGTTAACACCTCTTTTACGCAATGTTACGAAGTCGGAAATTACATCGGTAATTTCGGCTGCATCTAAAATTCGCTCTATGGTAGCATGGTCAATCATTATTTACAAAAGTAGGAGAATTTGTTTTTGAAGCCACTAAAAAACATTATTTTTGACTGTACCTTCAAACAAAAATTTTAATTGTACTTTTAAAGCATGAAGAAGAAATTGGTTGTATTGTCGGGTGCCGGAATTAGCCAGGAGAGTGGGTTAAAAACTTTCCGCGACATGGGCGGATTGTGGGAACAATACGATGTTACCCAAGTTGCCAGCCCCGAAGCGTGGAAAAATAATCCTGAATTGGTAAATCGTTTCTACAACGAACGGCGCAAGCAACTTTTCGAAACAAAACCCAATGCCGGTCATTACGGAATTGCTGAACTGGAACAGTGGTTCGACACAACAATTATTACCCAAAATGTTGACGACCTGCACGAAATTGCAGGAAGTAAAAATGTTTTACACCTGCATGGCGAACTAAGAAAGGTGAGAAGCACTGCCAACCCTGAACTTATTTACACCATGAAAAACTGGGAACTTAAGTTGGGTGATAAATGCGAACTGGGAAGTCAGCTCCGCCCTCATATTGTATGGTTTGGCGAGGCTGTTCCGGCCATGAAAGAAGCAATCCCAATTGCACAAGAGGCCGACATTTTTGTGGTAATAGGCACATCGTTAGCCGTTTATCCGGCGGCTGGATTATTAAACTATACTTCGCCCGGAATTCCAATTTTTGTGATCGACCCAAATGCTCCGGATGTTTACCAAAAAAATGTTACTTTCATTCAGAAAAAAGCCAGCGAAGGAGTTAAAGAATTAATAATTGAACTAAAAAAACTAATTTAAAATGATTAAGAAAGTTTTTTTTGCAGCCATTTTTATGGCACTTATAAACACACTTTCGGCACAACGTTTCGAAGGCGGAATTTTAGCAGGTTTTAATGCCACACAGGTTGAAGGCGATACATTTAAAGGTTACCACAAACCCGGAATTGTTGCCGGTGGTTTTGTCCAAATCGATGTGGCTCCGGCTGTTTTTCTGGCTATGGAAATTAAATACTCTCAAAAAGGGTCGCGCAATAAAACCAAACCCGATCAACCTGAAAAATACATTATGCGGCTGGGTTACATCGATTTGCCGGTTTATATGGCTTTCAGAACCAACGACCGCGGAAGTATTATTGGTGGATTATCAACCGGATTTTTAATTCATTCGAAAGAATTTGACGAATACGGTGAATTTCAAAAAGAAGACCAAAATGCGTTCAACACCATTGACTTACAACCCTTTATAGGCTTTCAATTTGACATTTTAGACAATATAAAAGC
>JALUZN010000459.1 GCA_027011835.1 Draconibacterium sp.
CTGTTAAGGCACTTGAGCTGAACGGTAAATGTTCTGATTTCAACAATAAAAAATAATTCAATAAAAAATTAATGGCTAACAATCATATGAAAAAGTTATTTTTAATACTAATATTATCGCTTCCAACAGTATTGTTTGGTCAAACCATTCAACTGAAAAGTTCGGAAAGCGCCGGCAGTATGCCCGAAATGGTTTGGATAACAACAAAAACCATTGATACTGTTGAGTTTAATGTTTTCAGGGCAGAAGCAGGCAAACATAGTTTTAAAGAAATTCACTCCATTCATTTTGCTCATAAACTTGAAAATTCCGACACAACCGAATTTACCGTAATCGATACAACTCTGGCAGTTAAAGGACTTTTCGAATACTACATAGCGGTAAGAATTGATGGACAAACCGTAACTTCGGAAACTACATTGGCACACAATTATGGAATTTTGCCAAAACCACACCTGAAAAGTTTTGATGCCGAACCTCTTGCCGACCGTAAAGCAATTCTTCTGAAATGGGATATTGCTTATGCAAAAACAGTTAGCAGTTTGCAGCTTTTCAGAAGCAGCAACTACGACAGCAGCTACATAAAAGTTACCGACCTGCCGGTAGATACCGGAAAATTTATCGACGTTGTGCCGGTTGCCAACGAACCCTGGTTTTATTTTATTGTTATTAACGATTTCTTTGGAGGAAAAACACAAAGCGTGCGAATACCGGCATTTGCAACATTCTCGGAAAAACCATTTAAACCCCATAATATACATGGCAAATTTTCGAACGATTCAATTCTTATTGACTGGGAAAACACCGGTGGAAACATAATCGGGTACAGAGTGTATCGCAGTATAAACCAAAACCCGTTTCTCCTTCTCTCCGATATGAAAGATAACGTTTCGAAAAATGCAGTTTATATCGATACCTCGGAAGTGGTAAAAAAATCGGTTCAGCTAAAATATTATGTTTGCAACGTTAGCGATGGGTTTGTTGAGAGTACGCCTTCCGATACTTTAAGCTTTTATATTACTGAACACGAACCGGTTTTAGCACCCGAAACACCCGATTTTATTGTTGATGCAAATGGTGATGTTAAACTGCTTTGGATGCCAAATGTAAAGAGTTCGGATATTGGGTACAACGTATACGTTACCTCTGCCAAAAACAGTTCAATACAACTTAATAAAAACCTTCTTAGCGAAAATAGTTTTACCGATACAGTTTTACGAGCCCCCGGTAAATATTTTTACGAAATTGAAAGTGTAGGTCTTAACAATAAAGTTTCGGCAAATAAATCGGGAGTCACCGTCTATTTTTATCCTCTGAAAATACATGTAATTTTAGATGTAAGCAGGCAAAGTAACGGTTTTGCTATTTCGTGGAAACGCCCGCTAAACAGGCACATAAAAAGTCTGGAATTAGAGAAGCAAACCGAAGATGGCAAAACAACCCTGCTGAAGACAGTTGATAACACGTCGGATGTAACTGTAACAGATAAAGGGTTAAAGCCTGGTAACACCTACTTATACAAACTTTCGGCAACACTCGACAATGGCGATAAAATAGTTGTAAACAAAGGTGTTTCAATAATCTGGTAAAAAAATACCTCTTTCATAATTTGGCCGGCAATTGGAATGATAAAGAACTTTGGCAACTGTCAAATAATAATTATCTTTCCACCACTAAAACGAAAACATGGCCAATTTTCCGCATTACCTACAACCCGATGCCATGGACTGCGGTCCAACTTGCTTGCGAATTGTTGCCAAACATTTCGGGAGGCACTACAATTTAGAAACCCTTCGCGAACTTACCTGGAAATCGCGCGACGGCGTGTCGTTGTTAACCATTAGCGATGCCGCCGAAAAAATTGGATTCCGCTCGCAGGGAGCACGAATAAATCTGGAAACGCTTTTAGAAGTGCCGCTGCCCATTATTCTTCACTGGAACCAGGACCATTTTGTTGTTCTTTATAAAATCAAAAAAAGCAGAAAAGGGTTAACGTTTTTCATCTCGGATCCGGCACACGGTTTAGTCGATTATAATAAAGATGAGTTTTTAAAATCGTGGGCATCGACAAAGCAAGACGGTGAGCCGGCGGGAATTGCACTGCTTTTGGAACCCACCGCCGAGTTTTACAAAGAGGAGGGCGAGAAGGTAAACAAATCGGGATTTAGCTACCTGTTCTCTTATTTTAAACCCTACCGGAAACTGTTCTTGCAACTGATGCTTGGGTTTCTTACCGGAACTGTTTTAAGTCTTATTTTTCCGTTTTTAACACAGGCAATTGTCGATGTGGGAATTGCAACAAACAACCTCAATTTTATTGTGCTGGTTTTGGTGGCACAGTTAATTTTAACGGTAAGCCAAACTGCCGTGGGATTTATACGAAGCTGGATAATGTTGCATACCAGCACGCGAATCAGCATTGCGCTAATCTCCGACTTTCTGATAAAACTGATGAAACTCCCCATCCGTTTTTTCGACACAAAACTAATTGGCGACCTACGTCAGCGAATCGACGACAACGACCGCATTCAAACTTTCCTTACAAAAAATCTGGTGAGTATGTCGTTTGGCATTTTTACGTTTATAATCTACAGTTTTGTAATGGCCTATTACGACTGGATGATTCTGTTGATTTTTTATGCCGGCAGTGCACTTTATGTGTTGTGGATTTTGCTTTTTATGAAAAAGAGAAAAGAGCTCGATTACAAGCGTTTTAGTGTGGCAGCCGCCAATCAAAGCAATGTTTACCAACTTATTACCGGAATGCAGGAGATAAAACTAAACAACTGCGAAAAACAGAAACGGTGGGAGTGGGAACGTATTCAGGCCAAACTTTTTAAAGTGAGAGTAAAAGGATTAATGTTAAGCCAGAACCAACAGGCTGGCTCTGTTTTTATCAATCAAACAAAAAATATTTTAATCTCGTTTATTGCGGCAAAAGCTGTGGTAGAGGGCAATATGACTTTGGGAATGTTGGTGGCCATTCAATATATTATCGGGCAGTTAAATAGCCCGTTAAACGAATTTATCGGTTTTATTCGTGCCGGGCAAGATGCAAAAATTAGTCTCGAACGGCTGGGCGAAATTCATAATAAAGAGGAGGAAGAGGAGAGCGTTGACCGGTTTAAAAATTATGAACTGCCGCAAAACAGAACCATCTCAATCAATAACCTTACGTTTCATTACGAAGGGCCAAAATCGCCACGGGTACTTAACGGCATCAATTTAATAATTCCACAAAATAAAATAACGGCAATTGTTGGTGCCAGCGGAAGCGGTAAAACAACGCTTCTAAAACTCATACTCGGCTTTTATCCTCCAAACAGAGGGAAAATTGAGATTGGGAACATTGCACTTAGCCAGTTTAGTATGGAGATGTGGCGCAACAAATGCGGTGTGGTAATGCAGGACGGTTTTATTTTTTCCGATACCATTGCAAACAATATTGCCGTAGGCGACGACTTCCCCGACAAAGAGAAGCTGCTGACTGCTGTTCGGATTGCCAATATTGAAGATTATATCGAGAATCTTCCGTTGCGCTACAACACAAAAATAGGGCAGGAGGGAGTTGGTTTAAGTCAGGGGCAAAAACAGCGAATTTTAATTGCCCGTGCCGTTTATAAAAATCCCGAATTCCTCTTTTTCGATGAGGCAACAAATGCACTCGACGCCAACAACGAGCGGGTAATTATTGAGAATTTAAACGAGTTTTATCGTGGACGAACAGTAATTACCGTAGCACACCGTTTAAGTACGGTAAAAAATGCCGACCAGATCGTAGTGCTCGAAAAAGGCGAAATTGTTGAGGCCGGAACACATAAAGAACTGGCTGCTAAAAAAGGTGCATATTACAATCTGGTTAAAAACCAGTTGGAGCTGGGAGGTTAAAGATTCAATAACTTTCTCTAACATTAGTTCGTTGTGCTCTTCTATCTCGCTGATAGTTAGTAAACCTTAGGAGCATGTTAAAATTGGTGTACTGCTCATTATAAAAAAGGAAAAAGGAATAGCAACGCAAAAAGTGAAAAAAAAGGATGGCATTGCTTTACGCAGTGCCATCCTTCTCATTTTTAGTGTCGGTGTGAATTTGCTAAGCCAGCTAATGACAAACTTGCCATTTTTCAGATACTTACTAAATTATTCACGCCGACACTTTTCATTGTTGAGTTACCGCTTTATAATTTTAAACGTTTGCAGTGGTTGTTGGCCGCTGTTTAGTTTTAAAATATACGAACCGCCTGAATATTCAGTCATATCAATTTTTTCATCGGTCGATTCTATGTTTTTTTGTTGAATCAATCTCCCCGACAAATCGAAAAGCAGGTAGGTGGGTTTTTCTACCACTTTACTAAAATGTACGGTAACATAATCGGATGTTGGGTTGGGATAGACTTTTATTTCCAGCCCTGCAATCTGAATATCATCCACTGCAGTAACCGTAAGTTTTGTTTGGTGAAAACCCTGTGTTAGCGTAGTTGTTCCATCAGTTACGGTTGCAATAATTGGCTCGCCAATGGTCCAGCTTACCTCTGTTCCGGCAGCCGTTGCCGTACCTCCGTTTGCCGAAACTACTTTTTGGGCGGTTGTAGCTCCGGCCAAAAAAAGCATAAGCAGTAGTGTATTTTGTATTTTTCGTCTCATAACCGTAGAATAAAATAGTAACAAACTAATTTCCCTGTCCTTTATATACAACAAAAGAGAATGCACCATTAACTTTATTGCCATTTAAGTCATACATAAAAATATATATGTCTTCAGTATATGGGTTGTAACCAACAGTTGGAACATAAGGGTTAATACTACCGTTGGTAACAATAACAGAATAATCGGAATTTTTGTATTTAATTCCGGTAATTTCAATATCAAACCCACCATTAATTGTTGTTACTTTTACAACGTTTTTCGACGATCTATTTTTATATAATGTTCCGTTATACACAAACCCAAAAGCTACCGGAGCAAGGTTTGCTTGCCCAGTTGCAGGAGTGTGTAACTCTTTTGTAATATTGACATCGCCATCTTCCTCAACCTCAAGCCCCTTTAAATATGTATATTTTGAGGATATCCTGTAATTATCGGAGCCGGGCAAAAAACCAGCCATAAATTTAAGTTGTCCATTTGTTTTAAAAGCAACATCGGCAGCATGCGAATTATCTGGCCGGTCTATTAACATATAAGTGTTGCTCGAAGTAGATTTTACATTTATACTTGCCTCGGTGTTTGTTCTGTAAATATCTAAACTGAAGTTTGGATTATTTGTTCCAATACCCACTCCTGTTCCTAAAGTGTAAATCTTATTTCCACTGTCTGTTTTTTTCCAAGCTGGTGCACTCCAAACAGAATAGCCATGATTATTAACTGCTGTTAAAACATCTCCCTCAGCAACATTTCCATTGTCTATTTTTAAATCGCCAATAAACCATGCAGCCATTCCCCCACCATGATTCTCCACGTACATAGTAGCATAATTACTGTTATTTTCTAACCCCAACGCCATTCCATCTTCCTGGGTAACTTGAAGTTTTCTGCCAAATACTCCGGATCCCGGGTTTTCGCCAATTGCTACTCTGCCCGAATTATAGAACAGGTTATCACCAGTTTTGCTCCATAAGCTTGAACTGCTGCCGCCACCGGATGGAAGTGTAACAGAGCCACCGCCTTTTGTAAGCGAAAGCTGGTTCCCACTTAATGATAAGTTTTGTATTTCGTTTGTTGGGTC
>JALUZN010000460.1 GCA_027011835.1 Draconibacterium sp.
ACCTAGACCCTAGACACAAGACTAGAAAATTAATAATTTTACTTAATTATGCTCCTGGGTGTGAAATCTTTTATCTTGAATGTTTCATTTAATAAAATTAAAATTCAAGACCGGGAATAAATTCCGACAAGATAAACTTTTGCATTCCAAAGCCATTCATTATTATCAAAAAAACAGATTAGAATAAAAACAAAGAGCTTTTATGCAAACTCAACGTTACAAACCTTTTGTAAAACGAGATTTTAATCAAGCTCTTCGTCCTCTTCTTCAAGTAAATCTTCATTATCAAACTCATTTTCTAGAAAATCTTCGGCAGCTTCCACCAAATCCGAAATCAAATCCTCATCACCGGGTTCACCGTCAATCCAGTGAATTACCTGATTATTCCAAAAATCGTCTAAATCAGCTTCAACTATAAATCGTGGAGTTTCGGTGTGTACAACAAATATAGTTTCGGGTGTTTCTAATGAGTTGTCGGCTAATAAAAATTTAGGTAACATACTTTTAAGTTTAAAATTGTTTTACGAAAGTAGCAAATAAATTAATGGGAAGAGAAAAAAGAATGAGTTACAATGCAACAAAAAAGTTGGCGTGCTCTGTGTTCTTCACTTTTCTGGAGCAAAAACAAAAATGCCCACATAATCTGTTTATTAAACAGTTTTCATTATTAAAATGGGTATTCAAGGCTACCATCAAGGTAAAGATTATTTTGAACAGACACTAATGAATATTTAAGTACGGGTAAAATTAACTACACTTGCCCGCTATAACCACAATAGACAGGAGGTTGAAGATTTAGTGAAAACCGGAAATCCTTTTACAAAAAATTAGTAGCTGTTATCCGTTGCTCTCTTATAAACCTGTGGGGAATGAATGATTCTGTGCTACTACTCTTCGTTAAGTTCGGTCGCCTTTGTTTATAAATATTCCTTTTAAATAGTTCGGTATGTTTTTATATGGTACTGATAATCAACAAAATACAAAACGACACCAACTGTGCTAAATGGCTGTATTTCAGCAGTTTACTTTTTGTCTTTTGTCTAATATCTAATAATCTAACGATCTATTGCCTTTTAAAACTTAAATTTTATTGCTTTTCGCATTCTATTATTCGAGACACTTAAAATATAAATTCCCTGATTTAGCGATGACTGCTCAATTCTTTTTCTTGTCACACTATTTGTGGTAACAATAGTATTCCTCGAAATAATCTGCCCAAAAGTGTTTAGTATTGTAATTGTATAGTTTCCTTTTGCAAAAAACGTTACTTCAACATAATTGCCATGGTTTTTTAGTTCAAAGCTATCTGCCTGTTTAACGGCGGGAATATCGGAATTATATGTTGGGTCGCACTCAGGCATTTCAATGGTTAATGGTTTTTCGCCTTTCAGCACTTCCCGGGTGCATTTAGCCAATTGTAAATACCAGTCGCTGGGAAGGTTTTTGCCGTCGGCATCTAACGAGACAAATCTTCGGCCATTGGTTAATTGGTTTGGGTCGGGTACTTCTTGCTGAGTTTCAGCAAGTTTAAACATTGCTGTACCTTCGTCAATTTCATCGAACATGGCCACATAAATCATCGACATACCTTCATCGAGTACATTGTAAGCTTGTTTCCAAAAGAAATTGCCACCGTCGCGTGGAATTTGGTTGTACTCCGAGATATTTCCATGAAATCGTTGCAGGTTTCCCCAGGAAAAGCCCGGCCAAATAACGGGGAGATAATCGATATTACTTCCGGCCTCGTTAAGCTGTGCAATATATCTTCTGTCGGGTCGTATAATATTGTATTTAAACGAGTTAATTCCCTGATAACTGGAATACCGTCCAACAGACCAAGGGCTAATTACGTCTAAAGATTTGTAAACATTTTTCCATTCCGGGTCGGTTTCCGAATCGTTCATCAGTTGCCTCCAATAGGTTGGCACTCCACCCATTAATGTAACGTTGTATTTTGGGTTTGGATTATTAGTCAGAAAATTAATTAAATCCATTGCTTCTGCAGGAGAATAGTCGTACCCATGATGATTAAAGCCAATTCCCCAAACAGCCAATAGAGGGCGACCGTTATGTTTTAAGTAACTGGGGCTTTTAGTTATTCCTGCGTCAACAAGTTCAACCCAATCTTGCTTAATTTTTTCGAACCGGTTAATATCTGCACTACTACTAATATCGTACATTACAGCAAATACTCGTCCGAAACTTTCGGCTCCCGATTTAACATTTTGTAAAACTTTGTCGCGGAAATTTTTGTAACGGCTGTCCGAGAGTTCGTTCACAAATCGTTGTAAAAATACCCCATCTAAATTATAGTCGGCCAACCATTTAAAATGCCGGTTTACGGTTTTAGTAGTGTAAGCCGATGGAAGCAATGCAGCCTGCCCATTTGGCAAAGTTAGCCCTGAGTCGAAAAGCTCATCATCATCGAATTCTGAAATGTCGGGCCAAAAATCGACAGTAGGTAGATTTTTATTATTATTTGCAAAATAATGACTCCACGAGTTTACTTGCGAACCGTCGCCTTTGGCTCCAAACCACCCTTGATAGCCAAACATGATTTTATTGTCGAGTGTATTTGGATCAACTCTTTTAATATCATCGTCGCTAACATTTATTGAGAGATTAATTGTTTTCTCGCCAAACCACTCAACTCCTTCTTGTACCATTTGCCATTGAAAATTGTAGAACCCGGTTTTGGAAGGAGCGGTTAAATTAAGGGTAAATGTTACTTTCTCTGAGGGAGCGACATCTTTTGGTAACGAAAAACGGCCATTGCCTTTGCCCCAAGTCGTATTATCTATCGGATTTTGCGAGCCTAAGAAATACTTGTCTGAACTTTTCCAGGTTGTTCCTCCATTATTTTCAAATGTAACAGTAGCACTGAAGTTTTCGTTTGGGGTAACCGATGAAGGTGCCGTTTGCGAAACAAATAGAGCACTGTTTCCATTATCTACAACTGTTATACTTATATTTTTCGATTTCTGCCCAAACCATTGAACTTCGTCCTGAAGCAATTGCCATTGAAAGTTATATACACCGGCAGTATTCGGAGCAGTTAATTCTCCGGTAAATTCAACCTGACCACCGGCAGCAACATTGCCGGGCAAATGTATTCTGTTTGTCCCCCACGTAAAATTATCGCGTGGATTTTCAGAACCCAAAAAGTAACCTTTCGGATTGCTGTTCTTCCATGTTGATGTTCCACTGTTTTTAAAAACCAACGACACATCGAACTTTTTGCCAACAGTAACCTTTTGGGGAACAGTTTGCGAAATAAATTGCGAATTGTTTTGGCCGAAAATATATCCGGCGATTATAAATAATACTGATACTAAAAAAAACTTTTTTACAAGGGCACTTTTTAAAATTCTCATAACCAAAATAATCTGCGTTAATAAACTACAACTAGTAATAACCCATTAAATTAGTTATTCCAAAAAACCACCGGTTCTTTTCCCATAATGTAGGTAAGTTTTTTCCCCTCTATAATATCCTGATGTTTAATAAAAGGAGTATCAATCTTTTCGCCGTTTAACAATACCTTTTGAATGTATTTATTTGTTTTGGAAAGCCCTTTGGTTTCAACTTCGAATGTTTTACCATTATTTAAATGGATTGAAATTGAATTAAAAAGAGGTTTCCCAATGGAGTACAAATTGCTTCCCAGGCAAACCGGATAAAAACCCATTGCGTTAAAAATATACCACGCCGACATCTGTCCACAATCTTCGTTTCCGCATAAACCATCGGGCTGGTCGGTATAAAACTCGGTAGTAACCTGCTCAACCAAATCTTGCGTACGCCAGGGTTCATCGGCATAATTGAATAAATAAATAATATGATGCGAAGGCTCGTTGCCGTGTGCGTACTGGCCAATTAAACCGGTTATATCAGCCGATGCATTTTCTCCTTTTATTTCTGATGAAATCGTAAAAAGGGAGTCTAATTTTACGGCAAACTGTTTTTTCCCTCCGAATAAATCTATCAACCCGTCAACATCTTGCGGAACATACCAGGTCCATTGCCACGCATTTCCCTCAATATAATCGGCATTCGTGTGGTCGGAGTATGCCGGGTCGAAAGGTGTTACCCACGAACCATCAGCATTTCTGCCACGCATAAATCCGGTGCTTTTGTCGAAATATTTTGAATATGTTTTCGACTTGGCATAGTACGATTTTGCAATATCATCCTTGCCCATATCCTCTGCAACTTTTGCAATGCACCAATAATTGTAGTCAAATTCAAGTGCTTTCGAAACTGCAGCTTTCTCTTTATCCGACGGAACAAATCCGTACTCGTCGATATATAATTTCGCCTTTGGCATTAAATCTTTTTTAACATTATCACTCGGATAATGAATTGGTTTAATTGAATCGTAAACCACTGCATCAATCATTGCTTGCAAGGCCAATTCGGTATCGAAATCGCGATAACCTTTTAAATATGCATCGGCAATAACCGAAACGGCATGCGAGCCAATCATTGTTCCAGTATAATTTGCGGCAAGTTCCCACATTGGTAAAATTCCACCCTCCTGATATTTGCGTAACAAATCGCGTATTAAACTTTGGTTGTAATCGGGTTTAATAATTGTAAATAGCGGGTGCTGTGCCCGGTAAGTATCCCACAACGAATAAACGGTGTAATTATCATCCTCCGATTTATGTATTTTTTGATCCAGCCCGCGATATCGTCCATCTACATCGTTATAAATTGTTGGCGATAAATTGGAGTGATACAATGCAGTATAAAAAACCCTTTTGTTTGCATCATTATCGCCTGTTACTAATATTTTATTGAGCTGTTTCTCCCATTTATTCTTTGCATTAGCAACTACCGAATCAAAATCCCAGTCGGGCAATTCAGATTCTAAGTTTTTCGATGCGCCTTCGTTATCGACACCACTAATTGCTACTTTAACCCAAACCTTCTCGTTCTTTTTTGTATTGAATTTTAATCTGGCTTTTACATTTGTTCCCGATACTTTACCGGTTTCTTTTTCAACAAGTTTGTCATCATTATAAATCTGAATTTCGAAAGGTTTCGAAAATTTAGCTTTAAAATAAGTGTAATGATTTGTTGCCCAACCTTGTGTCTTTTTCAGTCTTTCAATTTCATACTGATTGATGACCCTTATTTCATTAATTGTGTTACGTTGCCCGTGAATAGAGTGCGACAAATCTATAATAACTCCTGCCTCATCAGATTTTGGAAAAGTATATTGATGTAACCCCACGCGTTCGGTTGCGGTTAATTCAACTTTTATTTTATAATCATCTAAAAATACTTTATAATAACCCGGATATGCTACCTCACTCTCTTTTTTAAATCGCGAACGATAACCTGAATCGGGGTTTTCTGAGCTCCCCTCTTCTATTGCTACCTTTCCCGTAAACGGCATAATTAAAATATCGCCATAATCACCAATTCCGGTGCCACTTAAATGTGTATGACTAAATCCGATGATTGACGAATCGGAGTAATGATAACCGGCACAAGCATCCCATCCCTGAGTACGGGTGTCGGGACTGAGTTGAACCATTCCGAATGGCAATGCCGCCCCCGGAAAAGTATGTCCGTGGTAATCGGTTCCGATAAACGGATCGACATAATTGAACGGATTATCGTTTTTTATTGATTGTTTGTGCGATGTACATGAGAAAAGCAATATGCCAGCACTCAATAC
>JALUZN010000461.1 GCA_027011835.1 Draconibacterium sp.
CTCGAACCCGCGACCCCGACCTTGGCAAGGTCGTGCTCTACCAACTGAGCTATTCTCGCTTATTTTAAAGAACGCTTTTGTCTCGCGAAATCTCATTTTCAATAAAATATATTTTTGAAAATCCGACCTTGGCATCCGTCGGCTGACGGACTACCAACTGAGCTATTCTCGCTTATTTTAAAGAACTCTGCTTTTTTAAAGCGCTGCAAATATATTGCTATTTTTTTATCTCGCAAAATATTGAAATAAAAACCTTTGTTTTATTTAGGGGTTGTTACCAACTGGCATTTTTTCATTCTTCTTGAGTAGTAAATTCTATATCTCGTCCTTCGGCTCTTTCTTTCTTTACCGTTTCTTGTAAGTCAACTGGAATTGAGGATAAAGGAACAATAAATCCATCAACCAATACCATGTCATTAAATGGATTATTTTCAGTCATCTTTTGAGTTGAAAAATCAGAATCATAATATCCCAGCTTAAGCATATCTTTAATCTGTCTTGCTTTGTTTGAAACTGTCGATTTCTTTGTCCCAAAAAATTCACTTATTTGTTCTGCTGTCGCATAAGGTTCAAATGATTTGTCAAATAAAAAGTTTATAGAACCAATTGCATATATTATTGCGGCAGCCCAGATTTCAATTTTTCCACTTTTAAATGGTACATCTCTTTTTCTTCCTAATTTCAATATTAGTTTTTCACAGAGTTGAGAATAATCATCATCTAATTTTTGGCTGCAGAATGAACCTGTCAATTCCAATAATTTCTTTTCTTTATTTTTGATTTCTTCCTTAGTCATATGTTCTATTTTCCGTTGGAATCTTTTTTAATTCTACAATATTAGCAAGAATTCTTTCAAGTGCAGCATGAAAATTATTCATCTTTGGGGGATTCCCAAAAAACATGTCATCAAGGTCAATATCGTCATATTTTTTCATTTCACTAATCAGTTGAATAGATTTCTCTATGAAATCATTTTCGTCTTTGCAATAACTTAATAATAGTCCAAATTGCAATGTCAAATCATGATTGAACAATTCTGTTTCTATCATTATTGCTCGGTATGTTTCTTCTGATAAATCTCCTGTATCCATTGTCTTTTTATGCTTATTGATAGCTGTAAGTTATGTGTTTAATTATTTTTCAGAGACCCTATTTAAGTCCGGTTAATTTTTTAATATCATTTAATTTATTAAGTGCTTCAATGGGGGTAAGATTATTAACATCGAGGTCGGCAATTTCGTCGCGTATCTGTTTTAGTACCGGGTCGTCTAACTGGAAAAAGCTGAGCTGCATTCCTTCCCGGTTTTCTCCAATTTCGGCAAGTGGTTTCGAGAGGTGCTCTTTCTCTTTCCCTCCTTCTAACTTCTTCAAAATTTGTTCCGAGCGTTTTATTACCGATTTTGGCATGCCTGCCATTGCTGCCACATGAATACCAAAACTATGGTTACTACCCCCACGAACCAGTTTCCGGAGAAAAATTACTTTTTTACCAACCTCTTTTATCGAGACATTAAAATTCTTTACACGAGGGAAAGCTGCTTCCATCTCATTTAATTCGTGATAATGCGTAGCAAACAGTGTTTTTGCCTTTGCCCGCGGATGTTCGTGGAGGTGTTCCACAATCGACCAGGCAATAGAAATTCCATCGTAGGTTGAAGTACCGCGCCCCAGTTCGTCGAAAAGAATTAAACTGCGATCCGATACATTGTTCAGAATACTTGCCGCTTCATTCATCTCAACCATAAAAGTCGATTCGCCGAGCGAAATGTTATCTGATGCACCAACGCGTGTAAAAATTTTATCGACAAATCCCATTTCAACTCTTTCGGCCGGAACAAACGACCCCATTTGTGCCAGCAGAACAATTAGTGCAGTTTGGCGCAACAGTGCCGATTTACCTGCCATATTCGGCCCGGTAATAATAATTATCTGTTGCTCTTCCTGGTCGAGCAAAATATCGTTTGCAATATACGACTCGCCTATGGGCAGCTGGTGTTCGATAACCGGATGCCGGCCGTTTTTTATGGCTATTGAAGTTGTATTATTAATGGCGGGCCTAAAATAACCATACGATGAGGCACAAGTTGCATACGACATTAAACAGTCGATTTGTGCCAGAATATTTGAGTTTAACTGAATAGCAGCAATGTATTCCGAGAGGGCAAAAACCAGCTCTCCAAAAAGCTTGCTTTCAATAACCTGAATCTTCTCCTCGGCACCTAAAATTTTTGTTTCGTACTCTTTAAGCTCTTCGGTAATATAGCGTTCGGCGTTTACGAGTGTCTGTTTTCGTATCCATTCGGGCGGCACTTTGTCTTTATGTGTATTTCGTACTTCAATGTAATAACCAAAAACATTGTTGAAACTTATTTTTAGCGATGGGATTCCATATTTTTCACTTTCGCGCTGCTGAATTTGTGCTAAGAAATCTTTACCCGAGTAGGCAATTTTTCGCAATTCGTCTAACTCTTCCGAAACACCTTCGGCAATAACTTTTCCTTTATTTAATGCGGTTGGCGGGTCGGCAACAATTTCTTTCTGAATTTTTTCGCGAATTAAATCGCACGGATTTAGTTGTTCGGCAAACCGGTTTAATGCTCTGTTATCGAAATTGGTGCACGCCTCTTTTATTGGAATAATAGCATTCAGCGCATTTTTTACCTGTACTATTTCGCGCGGATTAATTCTTCCAACGGCAACTTTCGAGATTAATCGTTCCAGATCGCCAATTTGCCGTAGTTGTTCTTCCAACTCCTCTTTTTCCTCCGGATTTTTCAGAAAAAGTTCAACAACATCGAGTCGTTCATTAATGGGGTCAATGTCTTTTAACGGCAATGCCATCCAACGTTTAAGCAAACGCGAGCCCATTGGCGAGATGGTTTTATCGATTACTTCAATCAGCGATTTGCCGTTTTCCTGCAAAGGCGAAAAAAGTTCGAGGTTACGAATGGTAAAGCGGTCGAGCCAAACATAATGTTCCTCCTCAATTCTGCTTAATCCGCTGATGTGACTAAGTTTTCGGTGCTGAGTAATATCGAGGTAGTGCAAAACGGCCCCCGATGCAATTATGGCAAGCTGCAAATTTTGCACACCAAAACCTTTTAACGAGGTTGTTTCGAAATGACGAATTAACCGGTCGGTAGCAGCGTCGGTGGTGTAAACCCAGTCTTCTAAATTAAACGTATAATATTTCGACCCGAAAATTTCGTTAAACTCTTTGCTGCGCCCTCGCTGGTAAAGCACCTCTTTGGGCTGAAACGAGTTAAGTAATTTGTCGATGTATTCGAAATTGCCCTGTGCCGTTAAAAACTCACCGGTTGAGATGTCGAGGAATGCAACGCCTGCATTTTTTTTATCGAAATGAACCGATGCCAAAAAGTTATTTTCGCGATTTTCGAGAATGTTATCGTTAATAGAAACGCCCGGTGTAACCAGTTCGGTAATTCCGCGTTTAACAATTTTTTTTGTAAGTTTTGGATTTTCCAACTGTTCGCAAATGGCCACACGCTGCCCGGCACGAACCAGTTTTGGCAAATAAGTGTCGAGGGCGTGATACGGAAATCCGGCCAGTTCAACATAACTTGCTGCCCCGTTTGCACGCCGTGTTAAAGTAATCCCAACAATCTCGGCTGTTTTTATTGCATCCTCGCCAAAGGTCTCGTAAAAGTCGCCAACCCTGAAAAGGAGTATCGCATCAGGATGTTTCTCCTTGATGTCGTAATACTGCTTCATCAACGGAGTTTCAACATATTTTTTCTTAATCGCCATTATTGAGCAAAGATAATTTTTTGAAAGTTGAAGGAAAATTTTTCGGCGAAAATTGAGATAAAAAAGAGAAAAATGTCAATTTGCTTTTTGTTGAAGTTGTTTTGCCAATGAAATCAATCTGTCACTCTCGAAAATCCCCTTTAATTTTAAACAACTTCGTTACCATTCGAATTAAACCAATTGTAAATAACAGATATTTGATTCTTTTTTTGATATTTGCATCTGATTTTTAGAAATAGAAAAACTATTTGACTTAATTCCGGTGTTGAAAAAGGGAGAAATTATCTCTTTGGGGATGAATGAAAGTATGAAACGGAATTAAAATAGTTTTATAAAAAAGAGATATATGAGTTGCAATGGATGTTCGGCTAACGACTCAACAAGCAACCAGACCTTTGATAGTTATAGTTTTATAAATGACTTGCCGGAAACGGCCGACCAGTCTGATATTGTTGAAGTTAAATTTAAATCGACACGAAGAGAATTTTATAAAAACAGTGAACGCATCGCGCTTCGCCGGGGCGAAAAAGTTGTTGTTGCCACTTCGCCGGGGCACGATGTTGGTGTAGTTACACTCACCGGTTACCTTGCCGAAAAACAGTTTCATAAAAATGTAAAAAACAAGAGCCGGTACACGCTAAACAATATTTTCAGAAAAGCTACCGCCGCCGATTTGGAGAAGTTGGAGTACGCACGCGGATTAGAAAAATCGACAATGATTCGGGCACGACAAATTGTACTTGAGTTGGGGTTGGAGATGAAAATTGGCGATGTTGAATACCGTGGCGATAACCGGAAAGCAATATTCTACTACATTGCCGAGGGGAGAGTCGATTTTAGGGAGTTAATTAAAGTTTATGCGCAGGAATTTGGAGTTCGTATAGAGATGAAGCAGATTGGCGCACGGCAGGAGGCCGGATTAATTGGTGGAATTGGTTCGTGTGGACGCGAACTTTGTTGCTCGAGCTGGCAAACTAAATTTAGTAGTATCTCGTCTGATGCCGCGCTAAAGCAGGGACTTTCGCCATCGGCGCAAAAAATGGCCGGTGCCTGCGGTAAATTAAAATGTTGTTTGCTCTACGAGCTCGATGCTTATATTGAAGCACGAAATGAGTTTCCGCGACAATTGCTAAATCTTGAACTTGCACGAGGAATTGCCAAGCCATTTAAAACCGACTACCTGAAAAAAGAGATTTGGTACAGTTTGGAAGGCAGTTTGGGCGTTACGTTTAAATTTACATTGCAACAGGTAAAAGATATTATTCAGCAAAATAAACACGGAATTCAACCCGAAACAAATTCGTTTGCCGAAGAGATAAAGGAGGAGAACAAAATGGAAGTGAGCCTCGACGAGCGTCTCGACCGTTTCGATAAAAAGAAAAAACCGGCAGGCAGAAACCGGCGGAAGAGTTTTCGTCCCAAGAAGAAAAAGAGTTCAAAATTTGTTGTAAAAAAGAACAATTCGTAACGAATTGGATAGAAGAAGGTTAGCTAAATTGTATTCAGAACAAAAGATTGTGGGTACAAACCCCACAGGTATAAACATTTTACTTGCTCCAGCCTTTATTTTATAAACAAAAGGTAAGTCATAGCGATACTTCAAATTTTTGGTATTTTACAATATTCGCACAAACTAAAAACATAATGAACTATTAGTTTTACACTCTCTATTTACCCCGAAACCTGAACGGTAAATCCCAATGTACGAATACGTTTTGCAATTGAATTTAACTCGTTAAGCGATATTTTTTCGAGTGTATTTACGGGTGTATCGCGGTCGATAGTATAAATCATTACCTGCGAGGGGTTTATTATTTGAAGCAACTGAATCCAGGCCTCAATCTCCCTGTCTGTTGTGTTGTCAATTCTTTGCTCTTCAACCGTGCCCCGTACAAACATTGTTTGAATAATTACTTTTCCCCGAAAGGCAGCAAGTTGCTGAACCACACGATTTAAATCGAAACTATCATTCGGGCAGTCCATCAGTTTTATTGTCTCTTCAAAAGCCGAATCGAGTTTTTGAATGTTGTCGTCGATTTTTAAGAGCGCATCGAAAACCGGTTTTTTATGCAACATTGTAGCATTCGACAAAACTGCAACACGCGCTTTTGGAGTATATTTTTTACAAAGTTCAATGGTGTCGTTAATTATTCCGGCAAACTCGGGATGCAGTGTTGGCTCGCCATTGCCGGCAAAAGTAATTACATCGGGAAGCTGTTTTCCGGCAACCATTTTTATTAACATTGCCTCCAGTTTTTCCTTCACCTCACTTCGTGCCGGAAGAGTAACTTTCTTCGTATATTTTTTTGGATTCCGCCCACATTCGCAATAAACACAGTCGAACGAGCAAACCTTGCTATCGGTAGGCAACAAATTAATGCCTAACGAAATACCAAGCCGGCGACTTTTTACCGGGCCAAATATAATTTTATCGAACAGAAATGTTGCCATATTTTGTTTTAAGCGACAAATATACTCAAAACCAAACAGCCTCGCTTGAAAAGCCATTTGATTTGAGTATATTTTAAAGTAAAACCACACTGCATAAGTGTACACATTTCACTTGCCACAAACAGCGCACTTTTTAGTCATACCATCACAGAAAACATATGACAGAAGCACCGGGTATACAACCCTCTCCTACTCGTTCCAAACCGGCAACCTACCGGGAGTCCACGGTGCACCAATTCTATTGAGTTCAGATTCAAGAGCCGGAATATCGGTTTTAACAATTCGTTTCAGCACATTCAATACCGGAGGAAACTCCTCTTTTAAAATTTCGTAATTCTCTTTTTCAGTTGAAGTAATTCCACTTGTTGAACCCATATGTGTGTACGAAATAATTCCCATTCTGTTGTTTAACGGAACAGGCTCAGGCGGAATCTCTTCGGCACTGGCTTTTGCCTTCGAACCATTCATTTTAAAATTCAATTCATCTAACTCTTTACTTAATGCGCGCGCTTTGTCCATTAATTTCTGACTTGCACCGGGTGTTGCATAAATGGCCTTTTTAATACTTTCAACTTTCGACGTTGTTTCGCCAATCAATCGCTGTGTTCCGGCCATGGCAACCGCCAGTTTACCCACTTTTTTTGCAAACTCAACATTCTCGTTGTAGTCTTCGGCAGGCAGAGTTGTATTATTAAGTTTTTTGCAGGTAAATTCAACCGGGTCAACCAGATTTGTGAGTTCGCCTTCGTGCCACATTTGCAAGCCCACTTTATATTTTCCGGGCATCACTAAAATACCGCTTCCCAAATTCGATGTAGGATTAAAACTGCCGCTAACACTTGATGTCATCGAGTAGCGTAAGTTCCAGGTTATCCGACTCATTCCTTTCGAAGGCGCTGCTTTTATCTGTTTTATAACGTTGTCGCCGGCATCGTAGATAGTAAAAATAAGGTGTGGTTTTTCCTCTTTTTTCTCCAGTTCCAGCTCGCGCCAGGTAGGTTGAGGAATGGGTTTTCCCTCCTTAAAAAGCTTTTTCTCATTCTCTTTTCGCAGCTGTTTTTTTGTTTTTGGCACCTCTTTTAAATAGTAGGTAAATGTTGCTCCAAACTTCGGATTTGGTGCAGTATAATAGGTGCTTCCCTGGTTACTTCGTCCTCCGGTTTGAATATACATCAGTGCATCTTTTATTTTAAAGATGTGTGCCTTTTCGTTAGCCATTTCGTGCGAGATTTCGCGTAACGGACTGTAGTTATCGAGAATATAAAACCCGCGCCCAAAAGTAGCAATTACCAAATCGCTCTCGCGCTCCTGAATAGCAATGTCGCGAACGGGAATAGTTGGTAATCCCGATTTTAGCTGAACCCAGTTTTCGCCGTTATCGATAGTGAAAAAGATGCCAAATTCTGTTCCAACAAAAAGCAACTCGGGCCTGATAAAATCCTGAGTAATTGTATAAACAGTTCCGTTCTGCGGAAGATTTCCGCTGATTGAGACCCAGGTTTTTCCTTTGTCGGTACTCTTATAAACGTAAGGTTTAAAGTCGTCGCGTTTCAAATTATCGAACGTTGCATATACTATATTTTCATCGAAACGGTCGGTATAAATATCGCTAACGGTTGTGTATTCAGGTACTCCGGGAAACGATTTTACCTGTGTCCAGTCGCCGCCATCGTTTTCGGTAACCGAAATTACGCCGTCGTCGGTTCCGGCATACAACAGCCCCTCTTTTACTTTCGACTCGTCGAGTGCAACAATGGTTCCCCACAACGATGTGGAAACATCTTTTCGAACGGCATCGGCAGGCCAGTATTTTCCCATTACCGGAAAACTGTTTCGGTCGACCTGTGCTGTTAAATCGTCGCTAATTACCTGCCACGTGTTACCGCGGTCGTTGCTTTTAAAAACCTTGTTGGCTGCCACATACAAGCGCGATGCTTTGTGCGGGCTAATAATAATGGGCGTATTCCAATTCCATTTATAGGTTAGCTCGCCTTTGCGTTCGCGTGGTTTAATGTTAATTCGTTCGCCGCTTTTTTTATCGTAGCGCGACATATTCCCATATTGATATTCGGTATACACAATGTCAGGATTTTCGGGGTCGACCGCTGCCCAAAAACCATCGCCTCCCAATGTAACAAACCAGTCGTCGTTTATAATTCCGCTACGGCGTATAGTTTGCGACGGGCCACCCATCGAGTTATTATCTTGTGTACCTCCGTAAACATTGTAAAACGGCTCGGCATTATCGACAGCCACACGATAAAATTGCGTTACCGGGAAATTCTCTTTAAAGTCGAAATTTGCACCGCCGTCCCAACTTTCGTAAATACCACCATCGCAGCCAATTAAAAAATGTTTTGTGTCTGTTTTATCAATCCAGATTGCGTGGTCGTCGACGTGACGTTTATTGTTGCCAATATTTTTCCAGGTTTTTCCCCCGTCAATGGTGTATTTCGAAATGGTTTCGGTAGAATAAACTTTATCGACGTTTAACGGGTCGCAAACAATTTCGTTATAATACTGGCCACTGGCGTGATAACTACTCATTTTGTTCCAGCTCTCGCCTTTGTCGGTCGAGCGATAAAAACCACTTGCATTGCCGGCTGCTTCAACAATAAGATAGACTACATTGGGGTCTACCGGCGAAACGGCAATTCCCATACCGCCTTTATCAACTCCGGGTAGTCCCTTATTTATTTTACGCCAGTTTTCGCCACCATCGGTCGATTTATATACCGAAGTTTCGGGGCCGCCACCAATTTTTGTAAACGAAGTGCGCCGGCGTTGCTCCGATGTTGCATACATAATATCGGGATTTGACGGGTCGATTATAACATTATTTACTCCTGTATTTTCACTTATTTCCAAAACTTTTTCCCAGGTTTTTCCGCCGTCGGTGGTTTTATACAGCCCGCGTTCGTTGCCCGGCCCCCACGCCGAACCTTCGGCAGCAACAAATACGATGTCGGAATTTCGGGGGTCGATAACTATTCCGCCAATTTGCCGGCTCTCTTTCAATCCCATATTTTTAAACGACTTTCCGCCATCGAGACTTTTATAAACGCCATCGCCGTAACCCAACGCCCGCTGGTGATTATTTTCACCCGTTCCTACCCAAACAATATTCGGGTTGTTGGGGTCGAGTTCCACTACCCCAATTGAATATGCACCATACGAATCGAAAATTGGTTTCCAGGTAGTTCCGTTATTTTGAGTTTTCCAAACTCCGCCGCTGGCTACTCCCACGTAATATTCCGACGGGTTTTTCGGATTGACGGCAAAGTCGGCAATACGACCACTTGCCCAGGCCGGGCCAATACTACGCCATTTTAAAGCACTTACCAAACCACTGGTGATAATTGTATCGCCTTTTGCTTTGGCATCTTTTTCTTCTCTCTTTTTTGCAAATGTTACCGAGGTTGCTAAAACCATTACTAACATCAGCATTGCAAACTTCTTCATAAATCTATTTTTTCTTTTTTATTGAATTCAAAAGTACGTTGAAATTGAGGTTGAAAAGTACAAAATAAATAGATTGACAAACAAGACAATTATCAGTATAACTTTTATCGGTACTATTTTGCATTCTTTTCAATACGAAATTTTCCCAAAAGCAAAATTGAGTATATTTGAAAAATGAAATTTATTGGAATAATACCTGCACGATTTGAATCGACACGCTTTCCGGGAAAGCCATTGGCAATGCTTGGCGATAAGCCAATGATTCAATGGGTTTTTGAAAATGCGTCGAAAGCATTGGAGAATGTTTGGGTGGCTACCGACGACAACCGGATTTTTACTGCAGTACAAAAATTTGGCGGCAATGCAATAAAAACCCTTGCTACACACCAAAGTGGCACCGACCGTTGTGCCGAAGCAGCAGAAAAACTTTCCGGGAAAATTGATTTTGATGTGGTAGTGAACATTCAAGGCGATGAACCTTTTATTCAACCTCGGCAAATTGAACTTCTGAAATTATGTTTCGAAAACACAACCGATATTGCAACGTTGGTAAAAAAAATAGAAACCCACGAGGAACTTTTTAATCCGAACCGGCCAAAAGTTGTACGCAACAACCAACTGAATGCACTCTATTTTAGTCGTTCGCCTATTCCGTATTTCAGAGGTGAAGATGAGAACGACTGGCATAATAAAAGAGATTATTGGGCACACATTGGATTGTATGCCTACAAAGCCGATGTTTTGCAAAAAATAACGAAACTACCGCAAGGGAAACTTGAATTGGCCGAATCGCTGGAGCAGTTGCGATGGCTCGAAAACGGATACACAATAATGACTGCAGAAACAGACACGCAAAGTTTGGGAATAGACACTCCCGAAGATTTAGAAAATGCGCTGCAACTTTTGCGTAAAAATTCTGTCTTTTAAAAAAAGGCATATTTTTTGTATTGAATATGCACCAAGAAACAGAATGCTATGAAACAAATTATACTAATTATTATAACCACATTTTTATCAATCGCTGGCTTCTCGCAAAGCGAAGGTGCAATTTATGCAAAACAAAACAGTGCTATTCATAAAAAAACAGCAGAAGTGCTTCAGGTAAATATTTATCCGAATCCGTGTAAAAACAGTAAAGTAAATGTGGAATTTAAATCGCACCAAATTTCCGAAATTCAGTTAATAAATATTGCAGGAAAAACAGTGTTGAGAAAAACATATAATTCTTTAGGAATGAAAAAAGAGCTCCGTTTAGACAACATTCAAAACGGAATATATCTATTTAAAATTACCTCCACTGACAACAAAGTTGTGGTTAAAAAATTTATCGTCTCAAAATAAATTTTTGAGTAAATACTAAACTCAATCTATTTTCTTACTTTCGCCCTCATCATTTTAAACAATAATATGTTACGACAAATTATCGCTATTCTAATTGTGTTGGTTGCAACAAATACTTTTGCACAACAAAACATATCCGATGTTCGACAACTCAGGGAAGGAGAAACTGCAACTTTTTCAGGTATAATTACAAACGGGAATGAGCTGGGAGCAATTCGGTACATTCAGGATACCACGGGCGGACTTGCTATTTACGATTCGAAATTGAGCGATGTAAAACGAGGCGACTCGATTACTGTTACTGGCGAAGTTTCTATTTACAATAACCTTTTCGAGATAAAAAATGTGTCGTCGTTAACAGTCAATTCTTCCGGGAATCAACTCCCCACACCAAAAGTTTTAACCATTAACCAAATTGGCGAGACGTACGAGGGGCAGTTAATTCGAATAAACAATATTGAATTTGAGAATGTAAACGGAACATTCTCGGGAAATAAAAATTATACATTTACCGATGGAACAAACTCGGGAGTAATTCGAATTAGTTCCAGCTCGCCAATTGTGGGGCAGGGAATTCCTACCGGGAAAATAAGTGTTATCGCCATCTGCTCACAATACTCGTACACGGAAAACGACACACAAAACGGGTATCAGCTAATCCCCCGAAAAATGGAAGATTTTGTTTCGGGAAGTGCAATAAATATTACCTCACCAATTACAGTAAGTTCAATTTCGAGAACTGGTTTTACATTAACCTGGAGTACTGATGCCGATGGAAGCTCGGAAGTTATTTACGGAACTAACAGTGCCTCCGAAAGTTGGACAGATTTTACTTCGGGAAGTACAAATGCAATGGGAAATTTGCATCAGGTAACCCTTTCGGGGCTCGACCCGGCAACAATAGTTTATGCCAAAGTTTTTTCGGTTTCGGGCAGCGACACCGCTTTTTCGTCGGTGGGCGTTTATTGCACGCAGTCGAACTCTACCGGCGAAATAAAAGCCTATTTCAACACACAGGTTAACACCAACCTGGCAACCGAAAAAGAGGCTAAAAATATTGGGAATGCAATGGAAGATACACTAATTGCATACATTAACCGGGCCCAGGAAACCATCGACTTTTGTATTTACAACATTAACAACAGTGGATTGAGCAATGTAAGCGAAGCTTTAAACTCGGCTCACAACCGCGGTGTAAGAGTGCGTTTTATCACTTCGGGAAGCACCTCGCACAGTGGAGTTGACGATTTGATTAATGCCATTCCGGTTGTTGAAAGTCCTGTTTTTCAGAATTCAGGAATTATGCACAACAAATTTGTAATTTTCGACGCACAATCAACCAACGCTGTACAACCCTGGGTTTGGTCGGGTTCAACAAATTTAACCTACGACCAAATTGAATCTGATGCAAACAATATGGTTTTTATTCAAGACCAGTCGCTGGCAAAAGCATACGAAATAGAATTTGAAGAGATGTGGGGAGGCCCTGACGACCTGCCAAACTCAGGAGAGTCACGATTTGGAGCTGAAAAAACCGATAATACACCTCACGAGTTTCAGGTAGGAAATAGTAGAGTTGAACTCTATTTTAGCCCTTCCGACGGAACAAATCAGAAAATTATAAGTGCCATAAATAGTGCCGACAACGATTTAAATGTTGAAACAATGGTTATTACACGTTCCGACATTGCCAATGCAATAAGTGCGGCAAAATCGAGAGGTGTTGAAGTGCAGGTTTTAACAAACAGTAAAAACGATAATGCTGAATTTGTAAATACAATTTTATCGTCGGCTTTACCAGCCGGTAAATTTATTTTTAATAATAGGGCAAAAGCAACTTTGCATCATAAACTAGCCGTTGTCGATGCCAATTTTGCTGCATCCGACCCGCAGGTAATTACCGGCAGCCACAACTGGAGCAACTCGGCAAACAATAAAAACGACGAGAATACTTTAATTATTCACAATGCAAACATTGCCAACCAATATTTTCAGCAATTTGGATACCGGTTTGCCGAAAATGGCGGTGATTTAACAGTTTCGGCAAAAAACATTACAATTGAGAATATAAAAGTTTACCCAAATCCAACCCTCGGAAAAGTGGTTATTTCTTCGCAAAAACCAATGGCAAGAATTGTTTTATTCTCTTCGAATGGAGTAATGATTGAGGATATACATTTGAAAAACAGGAGAGAATATCAAATTAACTTGTCAAACAATAGTCCGGGATTTTATCTCTTAAACGTTTATTCTGGCGATAACTCTTTTAATTCGTATAAAATTGTAAAACAGAAATAAAGCACTATCGTTTTATTCAACAAATGAAATTTATTTAGGGTCTGCTGAAAAACGATTAAACACGTGTCATACAGTCAGATACCCTTTTTGATACTTTTAAAAGTGCAAGCTTTTTGTCTTGTTATATTAAAAATGCTTGCATTTATTTATTCTATGTTTCGAATATTTTAACAACTCAGCTGTACGCCATATTTGTACCTTGTTCAGTTTGAAGTATTTATATACATCTGCACTTCACAAAGTCCAAATCTGACGCACATCTGAGCTTTTCAGCAGACCCTATTTAAAAGAGATTGATGCCGGATTTGGGTTAAATATAAAAAGCCGGATAGAAATTAATCTACCCGGCTTTTTAAGGTTATTTGAAGATTTAAGCTATTCTGCTAAAATTTTAATATTTCTAAACCACACATCGTTTCCGTGGTCTTGCAATGCAATAACACCCGATTTTGCAACATTTGCCCAATCGGGATTCAGCTTTGGAAATTTAGAGTTGGCAACCATTTTTTTCCAATCGTCGGTCCATAAATGGTATTCCAAAACTGTTTCGCCGTTTTGCCGGTGCCACACACTTCCCTGATACACTTCAATTTCAATACTGTTCCACTCGCCAGCCGGTTTTGCATTTTGAGGAACTGCCGGAATCAGATCGTACAACGACCCAGCCATGCGGTTTCCATCTTTCCCGGCTCGCGCATCGGGATGTCTTTCGTTGTCGAGAATCTGCATTTCGGGAGCCGTTTTATAAATTGGCCATCCTTTTACCTCTCTTCCAAGGTAGAAAATACCGGAGTTTCCACCTTTCGAAATTTTCCAATCTAATTTTAACCTGAAGTTCGAGAATTTTTTATCGTATAAAATGTCTCCGCCGTCTTTTGCTCCAGCTTCGCCTTCGCCCGACCCTTTACAGTGAAGTGTTCCGTCAACAACTTCCCATCCTTTGGGAAAATCGGGACGGTTGTTTCCTCGCCAACCAGTGGTAGTTGTACCGTCGAATAACAGAACCCATCCTTCGGCTTTCTCTTTTTTTGTTAACTGGTTTGGACCAACTTTTTCGTTCGAGCACGAAATTGCAAGCACAAAAACACTTGCAAGTAAGAGTGAAAATAATTTTCTCATTGTTATAATTTTTATCGATTCAAATTTTTTAAATGAACATCAACGAAATTACAAAAAATGTTAAAGTATTTTTTACAATTTGAAGAAAATATATTGAATTTCAGAAAAACAGTTTTTTTTGACCCTGAATTCAGATTAAAATTAAAACTTCTTTTGTAAATTCGATTTTTTAATAGAAAAACAAAATCAGGTATGAGTAACGCAAAGCCAAAAAGAATTGGGATTTTAACAGCCGGTGGCGATTGTCCGGGATTGAATGCCGCCATTAGAGGCGTTGGAAAAACAGCCATTGTTGAGTACGGAATGGAAGTAATTGGGTTTAACGCCGGATATTCGGGATTAATAAACAAAGACTATATTGAGCTGAAAGAGTCGCAACTGTCGGGAATTTTAACTTTGGGTGGAACAATTCTTGGAACCTCGCGCGAGAAACCGTTTAAGATGGTAAAAAACGGTCAAAAAGACCTGCACAAACCGGAAAAAATTATTCAAACTTATAACGATTTGAATCTCGATTGTGTTGTTTGTATTGGTGGAAACGGAACCATGAAAACAGCCAGTTTACTTGGGAAAGAGGGACTGAATGTTGTGGGAATTCCAAAAACTATTGATAACGATGTTTGGGGGACCGATGTTACTTTCGGATTCGATTCGGCAGTGCAAATTGCTACCGAATCAATCGACCGGTTACATACAACAGCCAACTCGCATCAGCGAGTTATGATTATTGAAATTATGGGTCATCATGCCGGCTGGCTGGCACTCTACTCGGGGCTTGCAGGCGGTGGCGACATTATTCTGTTGCCCGAATTGGAGTACAATATTCGTTCGGTTTGCAAAAAAATTGAAAGCAGGTACGAAAATAAAAAACCATACTCAATTGTAGTAGTTGCCGAAGGAATTAAACATCCGAAAGACAAATCGGCAGCAACATATATTGCCGAAGCCATTAATACTTACACCGGAATTGATACCCGCGAAACGGTTTTAGGTTATATTCAACGCGGTGGCTCGCCTACACCAATGGACAGGATTTTAGCAACCCGTTATGGTGCGTATGCTGCCGAGAGTATTGCCAATGGAAATTTTGGAACAATGGTAGCCATAAGAAATAATGAACTTATAAATGTTCCACTCGAAGAGGTGGGAGGAAAATTAAGCCTGGTAGACCCCAATTTACCACTGGTTCAAAATGCCCGTAAAATGGGCGTTTCGTTTGGCGACGAATATTTGTAGAGGAATTTAGGCAAAAAAAATCCATCGGGAAACCCGATGGATTTTTTTATTGCAACTCGTTACTATTTTATTAAAATGGTTTCTCCTAAAACTTCAATTTTATCGCCGGCACGTAATTTTGCGCGTTTACGAAGTTCCTGCTCCCCGTTTCTTATTACTTCGCCATCTTCAACAATAATTTTTGCATGACCACCGGTTTGTGCAACCTGCATTAGTTTCAGCAACTTAACCAGTTCAATATATTCCGAAGTAAGTGTAAATTCGCGCATTATAAATTCAGTTTTGCTTTAATATTTGCAGGCAGCGCATCTTTATGAATCATAAAAGCGATGGTTTTTAGTTTTACAAAATCTTCGGTCATATGCAAATAACCACCGTAACTGTTGCTTTCGGCTCCCCACGAATTTTTGGTATAAAAACAGGTTCTCCCTTCCGAATCTTTCGACAACCCGACAATGTGCATTAAATGGTCATCGGTGGTTTTACGGTTTAAAAAAGTTTTTTGGCGCATCTCCTGCGTTACTTTTCCAATCTGCTCTTTGGGCAAATCGGCTTTCCCGTTTTTGTGTTGAAAGAGTTTTTCGCTTACATCGCCATCCCAGCAAATAGAATAACCCGAGTTTAGAGCATAAAACATCACCTCCATCAGCTCGTCGACAGGCAAATTATAATACAAATCGTGCGACCAGTTATCGGGAACTTCCAAAACAAATTGCTTATAAAACGGGTGGTGTGTGTACGAACTCAGCTCAATATAATCATCAGCATTTATCTTTACACTTTTACTGAAATCGAGCGGAGATAGTGCTTTCCCGTTAAACTCAACTTTTTGCGGAACCGGCCCGATATATTTTTCCAAATCCATATAAACCGTATCGATGGCTGCCATAAAATCGAAATCTTCCTTCCGTTTATTTGCCGCGGTTAAATCGTCTTTTAACTTTTTAACAAGCTCGCTGTGGTTGTACACACCATCAACTTTTTTTCCCGGAAATGCATCGATTGTTGCCATTCCGTATTCGCGGATAACATTAGAAACATCGTGTGCCTGCCCGCCTTGTCCAAAGTTATTATGGCCATGAAACATTAAATACTGTTTCGCTTTATTTACGTAGGCGTAATTTACAAAATACATCTCCGACAAGTCGACCTTTTCGCCGGTAAGTCGCATAATTTCCGATTCGAAATAACTGGTTGTAGAAAAACTCCAGCACGTTCCGGTTCGCCCCTGACTAATAACCGGTGAATGTTCAATCTCTTTTACAATTAAAAAAGTCTCCTTTTTCTCCTGTGCACCCGCAGTAAAAGAGAGCAGCAGTGCCAATACAATAAATAGCGAAAATAGTTTCATTTGTTAAAAATTTAGAATCAAGAACAAAGAACCAAAACACAAGACGAGAAAGTTAGTGGTTTAACTTAATCATGCTCCTGTGCGAGATCTTTTATCATGAATGTTTCGTTTGTATATATATAATTAAAATATTGCAATTCTGAAAGATAAACAATGTTTCTAAATTATAGTTTTTGGGTTTTCAGTAAAATTCTTTTTATCGTGAATATTATTTCAAAATCGTTTTAATTTTATCTTTTCTCCAGCTCTTCGCGTTGCTTTTTTGTAAGTCCTTTTACGACCAGTTCATACGATTCGTTCAGCCACTGTTTTAGTAACTCGTCAGAGATTGAACCGTCAATATCAACCGAGTTCCAGTGTTTTTTATTCATGTGGAAGCCGGGTTTTACCGCGTTGTATTGTTCTCTCAGTTCAATATTTTTCTCCGGACTGTTTTTTATATTTATCCCAAAACTATCCTCTAAATCAGTAAGACAAAACATTTTCCCGGCCACTTTAAAAACCAGTGTGGTTTCGTCGAAAGGAAAACTCTCGGTAACTCCTTTCATTTTCAGGCAATAATCTCGCAATTCTTCAATATTCATTCCGGACTTTTCAATGGTATACACTCAAACCAAATAGCTTTACTAAAAACCTACCGGTGAGTATATGGTTAGTAGCGGACTTTATTGTACAAATCTTTCAGTCTTGCACTACCCTTTATTTGGGATGTTCATAAATAACAAAACCTATTTATAATTAAGTCGATAGGTTCACTGCTTTTATTCTTTCATCATCTCAATAAATTCATTAAAATCATTTACACCTACATAATCAATTAATGATTCTGCTAATAAATAAACTTTTGTTTCTCCTTTTTTTGGCAAGAAGTGATTCTTATTACTATCAGAATCTTTCGAATTTATTATCGCATCAGCTATTTTTAAGATATACTCATCTTTAT
>JALUZN010000462.1 GCA_027011835.1 Draconibacterium sp.
TTAAAATTATTGTTTGATGATTTTATTTGTAACCGGTTGATGTTCTTTAAAATATATGGTAAGAAAATATATTCCGGGTTTTAAATTGTCAATGCTGAGTTGCGATACCTTATTGCTGATGTTTCCGTTCTTAACCATCTTGCTTTGCATATCTCTTATTGTGTAATTGCACGCTGCCCCTTCCCTATTGATTTCGACAAATAACCGGTTTGCTGTAGGTACCGGATAGACTTTGAGATACGTTTTGGATTGCGTATTATCGAAGACAGCTGTTGTAATTGTATTGCCTTGTAAAAACCCCTGCGTTAAAATAGTTCCCGAGCCGGAAATCAATTCATCGGCAATCTGTCCAATGGAATAATCGAGGTAAACTGAGTTTTTAAAACTACTTCCGCCACCCGAACATACAATTTCGGGCGATAACTGCTGCGCCGATACGGTAAAAGAAAAAAACAATAGAACGCCTGTTGTTAAGCGAACTAAAATCTGTTTGCACTGGTTTTTCTTGTTTTGTTTCATCATTTTTTTATGTTTTTTAAAATTTTATTTAAAGCATCTGTTTGATGTTTCATTTTATTTTTAAGTTTTTTAATGGAATCTTTATCTGCTTTTTCAAAAGTATCTTGCTTCCTATTATATTTTTTGCCGTCTTTCATTTCAGCACACTTTCTTATTGCACAATAAAATTAAACCCGCTCAGCAGCATATCATAATTTTAGAGGTAAGCGAAAGGTTTCAGAATAGTTTCAAAAAGTCACAAACACCATAATAAACTGAAACTCAGAATAGAAACGAGATTATATTTGGAGGTTATTTTTTGAATTTTGATGTTGAGAACTAAAGTTGCATCAGGAAAAGTACAAGTTTCTCGTCGGATGAAAGGTTGAGTTTTTGACGTAACCGGTAACGGGTCGTTTTTATTCCTCCTTCCGATTTATAGGTAATGGCAGCAATCTCTTTTGTGGTAAGATTTAGTTTTAACAAGGCAGCTATTTTTATTTCCGATGCCGAAATATTGGGGCACACCTCAATCAGGTTTTTATAAAATCCCGAGTGGATATTTTTAAAAACTTTCTCGAACTCGTCCCAAATATTCTGCTTGGTACTCGAGTCAATTTCGCGAACAATGTCGTTTATTGTCTGTCGTGCTTCGTTATTGTTCTGCAGCAAATACCCCAATTTTTCTAACTTTTCAATAATTCCTGAAATGGCATCGTTATATCTTATCATTTCGAGTGCCTTCGATCCAAGTTCGCGATTTTTCGATTCGAGCTGCTCTTGCAACAACTGTTTTTCTTGTTGAATAATTTGCTTCTCCTGCCTATTAATTGTATTCTCCTGTTCGTGAACTCGTTTTTGGCGCTTCAATGCAACAAGCTTTGTTTTAAGCAGAAAGAACAGCAGTACCACCATAATGGCAAATACAATCATTAAAACAATCAGCAGAATATTGTTGTTTCGCTGAATCTTATTTTTTTCAGTCAGATACCGAATCTCGTTATCCTTTTTTTCATTCTGAAACTTTGCTTCCACCTCGGTTAACATTCGTTCTTTCTCAGAGTTAAAAAGGCTGTCCTCAATCTCCTTATACAATTTTTGGAAGTTGAAAGCAGTCTTAAAATCGTTATTAAAAGCATAAATCTCTGATAATTTCTTATATGTAGATGCAAGCAATGCAGCGTTATTAATGATTTTGGCCTGAGCAAGAGTTTGCTTTGCCAGCGCAAGAGCTTTGTGAAAACCCTGTCGGTTTAAAGCATCGGCTAATTCAATATTCACCATAATCATCCCTGTTCGCTCGTCGAGCTTTTTAAAAATTGAAAAAGAGTGATTTAATGCTTCTTCTGCCTCTTTATAGCGTCCCATTTCTATGAGAACTTTACCAATACTTAACTCCGACGAGGCAATATGACGTTGATTTTTCATCGCTGTACGAATAGATAATGCCTGCCTGAAATAAAGAAGCGAAGAGTCGGGAACACCAAGAGAAGTATAGGCAGAACCAATGCAACTATATACATTTGCAATACCAAATTTATCGTTTATCTCCTTTTTTATCGAAAGCGATTCGTTAAAATATTTCATTGCTTTTTTTACCTCGCCCCTATCCAACAAAATTTCACCAATGCAATAGTAACAGGTCGACAACTGTTTGCGTTCTCCGGTTTTCCCCAGCAATTCTACCGACTTTTTTAACATTTCAATGACTTGCACATAATCCGAAGTGGCACGTAACGAAAATGATTTTACGAGATACCAAAAGGCAAGTGTTTTAAGATCGCCATCTTTTTCTAACGGTTTTTTTGCTTTATCGAGATATCTGTTCGATAAGTTAAATTGCGATTCGTAGTAATAAACACGCCCTAACCATAATAAACTACGCCCAATACCACGCGTATAATCGAGTGAAAGTGAAATGGAATAGGCATCCTGCAAAAACATCATTGCATTGTTATTTTCGATACTGCAATAGTGCTCTCCCAGTTCAATTAACCGATTTACTTTTACTGTATCGTCCTTCATTCCGGGAAGTTGCCTTTCAATCTGCCGATACCGCTCTTGTGAATAAAGGAGCAGTGTCTGAGTGAGAAATAAAAATAGAATGGCGATTTTGTGCAATGCTAATTTATGCTTTATCGAACAATATGTATTTTGAACATACATTAAAAATGAAATAATCTTTACAAAAATGGGTTTAGTCAATCGAAAATCTGCAAGCATTTTCAATGTGCTTTGGGACAAAAAGCGATATGGATTAAACTTGCTTCTCCCAAAATCCCTCTAATTTTTTATAACTTCTTAAAAGTTATTAAATCCTCAACAATTTTGCAACTAAATTATTAATACCGGAGATTTTATACAGCATCACTTTTGTAAACTCAACCCACATAATTTTTCCAAGAAAACCAATCTGAATTGAGTATTTTTTAACTTATAATTTGTGTAATACCAAGTTAACCTCGTATTGCCGCATTTAATTTATTCTTTTGCTCAATCTCATCGTTAAAATATTCCACAAAATAATTTATTTCAATTATACGGCAATTCAAAGTTAAATTGATATAAGACGACCGGAATTGACGGAATTAATCGATGTAATAAGAAGGTAAAAATGTTAATGTAGCAACAGCATCTCTTTTTCAGCTAACTTAGCATACAAAAGAACGAATCAAAAACAATTAAGTTATTCCTACTTAATTCCTTATTTCTGACACATCGGATTTTGTCCGTTCGTCTAAATTAAAATATTGCATTGCTATGAATGTAGCAGGGACAATCCATAGCAGTAATGAGACAATACTCGACACACCCGATAAAACCCAATACCATGTAGGATAGTTAAATGGTTCACCTCCCGAAGCAACACTTCCAATAGTTCTTGTAACTCCTGCAACTAAATTTGGAATTGAGAGAACAAAACCAACAGCAAAAATAATTAAGATGCCAATAAGATTAAGAAGGAACGTGTTCCACCATTGCTTGTGTACCAAACTACGCGAACGTGCGAGTGCATTTCCCAACCCTTTTCGTTCAAAAAGTATAATTACTATTGTTAACGAAAAAGTATTTGCAAAATAGATACCCGGAACAAAGCATAAAACTGCACCGGCAACAATTAACAGGTACACAATAATTCCTGCTCCCAATGCAAGTAAACTGTTCGAAAAAAGCAACGGTTTAATTTCAGCAACATCGAAATTTCCTTTTCCCTTTTTCACATAAATTTCTATGTAAGAGTAAAAAGTTCCTAATAACAACGACTGCACAAAAATACCGAAAAGCGTTACCATAAAAACATTTGCATAAAATGGGCCAATTTGAGCCATCAACTCTTCCGGGTCGTTAAAGTTAAAATTAACAAAAACCTTCATCTGCACATACACCTGAACAGCTCCGTAAAGAATAAGGAATGGTAAAACATAAACTAGAATTAACGAGGATATGGGTTTGTACTCTTGTTTTAAAAAAGCAAAAGAGTCGGAAAGGATATCTCCTAATTCTCTTTTTTTTCTGAACTGAATCTCGTTATTTTCCATCAATAGGTTGTATATTAAAAGGTCTGTTTCTCTATTTTATATTTGTTTCGCTCGCTTGAACTGCGCGAAATTAGTTCGCCCAAAAATCCTCCCATAAAAAACTGTGCACCCATAATCATCGATGTAAGTGCAATGTAAAAGTAGGGGCTGCTGGTAATTAAGTGTCCGGTAATTCCTGCTTTCAGTTCGTTAATTTTAATTATTGCCAATCCTATCGAGGCTGCAATTCCAACAAGAATCATAAGCACGCCCAACACGCCAAAAAAGTGCATAGGGCGTTTTACAAAGCGCGAAATAAAAGTTACAGAAAGCAAATCGAGCGGACCACGTACAAATCGTTCGAGGCCAAACTTAGTTACACCGTATTTGCGCTCGCTGTGAATAACCACCTTTTCGCCTATATTATTATATCCTGCCCATTTTGCCAGTACCGGAATATACCGATGCATATCGCCATAAACTTCAATACTTTTAACTACATTTTTACGGTACGATTTCAACCCGCAGTTCATGTCGTGCAGTTTTATTCCGGTCATACGACGAACTGTCCAGTTGTATAATTTACTCGGAATATTTTTCGATAACACCGGATCGTGCCGTTTCTTTTTCCACCCCGAAACCAAGTCGAAACCATCTTCAACAATCATTCGGTAAAGTTCAGGAATTTCATCGGGGCTGTCTTGCAGGTCGGCATCCATTGTTATCACTACATCGCCTTGCGCCTCTTCAAATCCACAAAACAGTGCAGCCGATTTCCCGTAGTTCCGCATGAATTTTATTCCTTTTATGGCACTCTCCTTCTGTTTTAACTCTTCAATAACAGCCCACGAATTGTCTTTACTGCCATCGTCGATCATAATAATTTCATACGAGAAATTATTCTCGTGCATCACCTTCTTTATCCACGCAACCAGTTCGGGCAGCGATTCCTCTTCGTTATAAAGAGGTACAATTACGGAAATATCTAATTTTTTCAAACTTATCTGTTTTAAATCTTTATTCAGGAACCTCGTCTGATGGGTTCTTTTTAATAAAAATGGCGGTTATTAACGATATAACTGTCCCCATAAAAGCTCCACCAAATATTGCAGCAAAAAACATAAATATCGGTTTTTGAAATTTGGTAGACATCTCAATTACCATATCGAGTTGTTCTTCCGGAATATTTCCTTTCTGAACGATTTGTTCTTCAGTAAAGGCACGCAATTGCTCTTGCATTGAAGGGTCGATTACAGCATATAACAAATAGGTAAAAAGCCCCGATAAGAACGACGCAAAAACCATAGCAAGTATTCCAATGCCCAATGCCTGCCCATAATTCATTGTTCCTCCTAATGCTTTTTTGTAGCTAATCTGACAATAAATTATCCCCAAAATAGCAATGGGATAAGACCCATACTGAGCAACTTTTGAGAACGAATTACCGGTAGCATATAAAATAACTGAGAATAAAATTAAAACAACTCCTAGATAAAGTCCCGACATTAAAGCCGATTTCCAAATTGATGCAGCTTTTTGTTCCATAATAGTTAATTTCTTTAGTAAAAGGTTTCGACAAATATAAATCTATTTTTTATTGTTTTGCTGAGATTTTTACTGTTTTCAGAATTATTATTTATAAGCGTAAATAATATTGTATTAATAT
>JALUZN010000463.1 GCA_027011835.1 Draconibacterium sp.
ACCCAAAACCGGCAAAAGACGGATCGTTTGAACTTTGGGCGTACTATCATTTAGGTGTTCCTTCGTTTAGTATGAACCTGTTTACCGTTCCAAAAGTAAAGGAGAAGAAAAAAGATAAAGAGGAGGCTTTAACTTCGGAAGAAGTAGAAAAAATGAGCAGCGAAGAGTTTGCAAAACTCGACGAGGCCAAAATCGATGCCTTTTTGCGAGCAAACAATGCACCCGACAAATTCACTCCCGAACGGGTTCTAAAAATGATGGAATCGGGGAAACTCAGTCCGAAACAACTTGTGGCTATGATGGAAAAAATGCCTGAACCCGATGTTGAAACAGAAGAAAAGAGCGAAAAACTAAACGAAAAAGACAAAGCACTTTTAGCGTGGTCCGACAAACACTGGGAGGGCAAAGGTTTTGTAAACTGGGAAAAAGCAGAACACCCAAAATTTGGAGAAGTTGAAATTGGCGGATTTATTCCATACATAGAAAATACGCCCAAACCCGAATTAATCGATTCGCTGGCAAAAACAGAATTACCCTGGCTGCTGCAACTATCGAAACGGTTGCCTGAAATTACATTTAACTCGGAAAAAATTACCGATTTAGGCGACGGCATTTATAAGCTAGAAATGTATTTCGAAAATATAGGAAAACTTGCCTACCCCATTGCAATGGGACAAAGAAACAATCAGCCCGCACCAATTATTGTAGTTTTAGATGGCGATTTTGAAATACTTCAAGGGAAGAAAAGAACCAATCTGGGCAGTTTAAACGGAAATCAGATAAAAAAACTATCGTGGATTATTAAGGCAGATAAAAAACAAAAAATATCTGCAAAATTAGAGTCGGCAGTATTTACCGATGTTGTTAAACAAATAAATATTGGAGGTTAATTATGTTACGATATACACTACTTATATTACTTGCTACACTGGTTTTTACAGGAAGTGCTGTTGAGAAAAAAGGAAAAATTGAAGTACCGCTGCGTTTCGACAGATATTACAATTACGACAACGTAGTTGAAGCATTAAAAGTGTTACACAACGCATTCCCGAAACTTACAACGCTCGAAGAGATTGGCAAAAGTGAAGAGGGACGCGGAATTTATGCGTTAACCATTAACAATCCCGAAACTGGCGACGCATTGAGCAAACCCGGTGTTTATGTCGATGGAAATATTCACGGAAACGAAATTCAGGCAGGCGAAGTTTGCTTGTATTATGCAAATATGCTTTTAACAAAATATGGCGAAAATGAAAAAATAACAAAAGCTGTCGATAAAAATGCACATTATATTGTACCTGTTGTAAATGTCGACGGGCGTTACCACTTTTTTACCGATGGAAATACACCACACTCAAATCGCGGATTGCGCGTTCCGAAAGACGACGACCACGACGGATTATTCGACGAAGACCCTTATGATGATTTAGATGGCGACGGAAGCATTTGCCAAATGCGAATAAAAGACCCAAACGGAATGTATAAATCCGACCCCGAAGACAAACGCATTATGGTGCGGGTAAAACCGGGCGAAAAAGGTGAATATACAATTTTAGGTTCCGAAGGAATTGATAACGACGGCGATGGAAGAATGAATGAAGACGGAGAAGGTTACCTCGACCCTAACCGCAACTGGGGCTACAACTGGATGCCCAATTATATACAACGCGGCGCGGGAAATTTCCCCCTCTCGGGAACAGGAATAAAAGCCGTTAATACATTTCTTACCAAACATCCGAATATTATTATTGGATTTGCCTTTCACAATGCCGGTGGAATGTGGCTGCGTGTACCTTCCGAAAAATCGACAGAAATTCCTTCGTCAGACGTTGCTGCATACGATATTATTGGCAACAATGCAATAAAAATCACTCCCGGCTATGTGTACATGCCCTCTTACGATTTATATCCTACATACGGCGATTCCGACTCGCATATGTTTTTTATTCACGGCGCATACTCGTTTGTTGGCGAATTGTTTATGAGTAGCCAGGAAACCTATAAATCGAAAAAAGAGAGCGACAAAGAGAGCCGTACCGAAAGAAACCGCGAACGGTTAAAATTTAACGACAAAGTTGCACAGGGAGAACTGTATAAAGAGTGGAAACCTTTTAACCACCCCGTTTATGGCGAAATAGAAATTGGAGGCTGGATAAAAATGAGTTCGCGTATTCCGCATACATTTATGTTGCCCGAGCTAGTGCACCGAAACGCATCGGTGGTGCTGCTCGCCGACGAACAAACGCCAGAGTTATCGATTGAAGTTTTCGATGTAAAAAGTATTGGCAAAAATCTTTCGCAGGTGCGCGTTCGTATTAAAAACAACAAGGGAATCTCGTCGATGACTGCGCAGGCCTTTAAAGACAAACTTTACAGCAGAGATGCATTAAAAGTTACCGGGGCAAAAGTTATTGCCGGCGGAAAACTTACCGATTTCAGATTGAATAAAGTTTACTATAAAGAAGACAAACCGGAAATACAGTTTTTTGCGATGCCCGGAAATAGCAAAGCCGAATATCAATTTTTAATTGAAGGAAAAGGTGAAGTGAAATTTGAATACTGTTCGAGAAAAGCAAAAAATGTTAGCACATCGGTTGAACTGTAGATTGATAGATTGTTAGACTGTTAGATTGATAGACTGATAGATTGACAGACACTAGATACTTGACACTAGATACTTGATACTAGATACTTGATACTTGATACTTGATACTAGATACTAGATACTAGAAAAAATAAAGTTTCTCGTATTAACTATTTGACACAAGTACGAATAATTAGGTATTGAACTGACTACTAACAGACTACAAAACAACAACGGGCTATTAGTTAATATATATAACTTTCATCCCAATATCTTTTATATTAACAGTAAAAAGCTAATTTTGCTCATCGAAAGCCACAACAAGAGACTCTGTTCAAGAAAACTATTCTTGTTAATAAATATTGCTTAAATGAATTCATCAGAAAATTTAAATACCAGTTGGAGAAAAGTAGCCTCCACGATTTACCGCAAACCCATCGATTCGAAAATATACGGAACAGTAGATTTGGACGTTACCGAACTTGAAAAGTTTATAACAAAAAAACGGAAAGAGGGAACAAAAACAACCTTAACATATTTGCTTACATTAATAATGGGCAGAGCAATAAGACAAGAAGTTCCGGAGTTAAACAGCTACGTTAAACGAGGTAAGATAATTCAGCGAGAGCAAGTTGATGCAACAGTAAGTGTTCTTTTACCTGGTGGGCAAATGGGCTCGGTAAAGGTTGAAAATACCGATAAATTAACTGTTGAAGAGCTGGCTGAAGAAATTGGAAAAGAGATTGCTCAAACCCGAAAAGGGAATGAAAACGATACGATGCAATCGAAAAATCTGCTCTCTTCCGTCCCCTGGCCATTTCGGAACTGGTTATTTAAATTATACCGAACTGCAACAATTCACTGGGGAATATCGGTTCCCGGCATTGGGTTAGATGCAAATAGTTTTGGGTCGTATGTTGTTTCTAATATTGGCAGCGTTGGCTTAGATACAGGTTACGCTGCACTCCTGCCCTCCTCAAATATCTCGTTTGTAATGGTTTTAGGAAACGTAATGAAAAAACCGATTGTGGTTAACGACGAGATTGTTATTCGCCGGATTATGTCAATATCGGCAACACTAGACCACCGTGTGGTTGATGGTTCTCATGGAGGAAAAATGTTTCGGGTGATAAAACATTTAATTAAGAATCCTGAATTATTGGAAAAACATCCCGATAATAGTACCATGAGTTCCTAAAAATAGGTACTTCGCAATACGAAAAGCAAAAAGCTATTTTTCGTAACCTTTTATTCACCTCCAACCTACTATTTTTAGGCGTTAAAGATTATTAGTGAAAATTTTAGTTAATTCTCGCTTTCAGGTAATCTTTATCTTTTCGGGTGACAAACAAGCAATAGAAAAAGAGGAAAAAAGAGCTTCCCATATGCGACTCAAAATTCGAGTCGGCAAAATTAGCAAAGAACATAAACACAAGAAAAACCATAAAAAACATATCGGTATAACCTCTTGTTTTTATAACCGGATAAACTAAAAAAGAGATAATAAGAAGAAATCCGATGATGCCAAATTTCACCATATAATTTAAATACTGATTGTGCGACGACGCATACAATTTCGAATCGAGCTGAGGACTATTTTTAATAAATGTTTTTCGAAATTCCTCTTTCCAATTCCCCGTTCCCACTCCAAACAACAAATTATTTTTTATAATTGAAAGAGCGGCTTTGGCAAATTCTATTCGTTGCGAAAACGATTGATGGTTTGCATTCCCGGTGTGCGAATAAATATAATATTCCCACACTGTTTCATAAATACGAGGATAAAGCGAATATTTACGACTCTGAAAAATCACATTGGCAACTCCATCTTCAACATTCTTAATATCCTGTGGAGAAAGTGCTTTTACGCCCTCCGCATTTTTACCTAACCCTTTCGATGTTAGATACCGAATTAAAGTTGACGACACAACATACCCGTTAACACCAACCGAATCGTACTTAAATTCAGATCTCTTGTTCCACTCTTCCCGCATCTCCTTTTCACACACTTCAATAAAAACATAGTTTCCATTTTCTATCATTGGATTGCTAAAATCGTTTTTATATTCGTTTCCCAACTTCGTGTATTTTTTAACGGAATTTGTATCTACCGCTTTCACATTATAAAATGAATTAACTGCCTGAAAAACAAAAATCAGAGGAAAAGTAATAAATGCAAAAAGTATAACTAAAATACCAACTTTTAAAAGTTTGTTTAATTTAAATATAAGTACAATAGTAACAAATATTAAACTCGAAATAAATGCAACAACACCTGTTAACGACTGCTGAAAAAAGAGAAATCCAAGGAAATAGATTGCTCCTGCTACTACAGTTATTTTATACGAAAAAGGAAAAGATGAGTAATTATTATATAGAAGAAACAGAAGAAACCAAATTATTAATATGAGCTGAAAACTAAAGCGGATATGAGAAATTAAACCAATTTTGTGAACACTAAAGTTTTCGACTTCAACGGTAAATTTCCACCTAAAAAGAGCTATTATAGTTGAAACTAAAACAGAAACAGCAAAAACATAAAACACAGACTTTACTTGCCTGTTATTTAGCTCTTTTCCAAAAGCAAAAGCCAACGGAATTATAAAAAAGAAAAGCGATTTTTGAATGTCGTACCATCCCGAGCCATTCTTGCCGGTAAACAGAGAACTTACCAAATAGAGAATAAAAATAGCAGGAACAGTAAGTAGAGCTTTATTCTTTTGAAAGCGACGTAATTTGTTTTTCCAGGTATCTTCAATTAACGCTACCCCAAAAATAATCCCTCCCAAAATAGATACTAATGCCAGAGACAATGGCAAAGCAATAACAAATCCCAATAAGGAAACGAAAAACCAATTTGAGTCGATTAATTTAGTTAGACTATTTTTCATATAAAATTCAATACATATAGAAACGCAAAACAAAATTAGTTATTGCAAAAAAGAGAATAAAAAAGCCCGTGCTCAAAAAGAACACGGGCTTAATAAAGTTGGCAGCGACCTACTCTCCCACTTTTACGCAGTACCATCGGCGCTGGCGGGCTTAACTTCTCTGTTCGGAATGGGAAGAGGTG
>JALUZN010000464.1 GCA_027011835.1 Draconibacterium sp.
AGCACTTTTCGAAAAGGCAAATTCAATTCTTGGATTCAATATTACTAAAATTATGTTCGAAGGTTCGGTTGACGATTTAAAGGAGACCAAAGTTACTCAACCTGCTATTTTTCTGCATTCGGTATTACTGGCAAAAACAATTAAAAACTTTGCTCCCGATATGGTTGCCGGTCATTCGTTGGGCGAATTCTCGGCATTGGTGGCAAACGGAACACTAACTTTTGAAGATGGTCTGAGGTTGGTTGCAAAACGTGCAATGGCTATGCAAAAAGCTTGCGAAGTTGCACCTTCAACCATGGCTGCAATTGTAGGACTAGCCGACGACATAGTGGAGGAAGTATGCAGCTCGATAGACGATGTTGTTGTGCCTGCAAACTACAATTGTCCCGGACAATTAGTTATTTCGGGTTCGGTCACGGGTATCGATAAAGCTTGCGATTTACTCACCGAAAAAGGGGCAAAACGCGCGATTAAACTGGTTGTTGGCGGAGCTTTTCATTCGCCATTTATGGAGCCCGCCCGCGAAGAACTTGCGGCAGCAATAGAGGCAACAACATTTGGCAATCCCATTTGTCCTGTTTTTCAAAATGTAAATGCAAAACCGGTTAACAACCCTTCGGTTATTAAAGAAAACCTGATATCGCAATTAACTTCGCCCGTTAAGTGGACACAAATAGTACAGAATATGATTGCTGACGGCGCAACTTCGTTTACCGAGGTTGGCCCCGGAAAAGTTTTACAAGGACTGGTAAAAAAAGTTGACAGAAAAATGGAAACTGCCGGAGTAAACAGTTATCAGGCTTAAAACGAGTTGTGGAATACGTTTATTCATTCTTATTTTGTTTCTGCGAAAAGGAGAAAATAACGACTTATTTTGCACCGCAATATTTACATTATACTCAATAAAATGAAGAAACTGTTAGTTGTAATTTTAGGTTTGGGAATGATGATTAATTCGTGCCAAACACAAAAAGAAAAGAGTAATACTATGGAAAATCCGTTTTTTAAAAAGTGGGAAACGCCGTTTGGAGTTCCACCATTCGACCAGATTAAAATTGGCGATTATGTTCCTGCCACAAAAGAGGGTATAAAACAACACAATGCCGAAATAGATGCAATAATAAACAACAGCAACACACCTACGTTTGAGAATACAATTCTTGCATTCGATAAATCGGGCGAATTGTTAGATAAAGTAAACCATGTTTTCGAAGCGTTAAATAGTGCGGAAACAAACGATGAGATGCAGGATGTTGCACGCGAATTGTCGCCGCTGAACACAAATCACTGGAACAATGTGTTAATGAATGCGAAGCTTTTTAAGCGGATAAAAGCAATTTACGACAAACGTAACGAGCTGGGACTAAACCACGAGCAAATACGTGTTGTTGAGAAATATTACAGCGATTTTGAACGTAATGGAGCAAATTTATCGGCTGCCGACCAAAAAACGTTAAAAGAGATTAATGTAAAACTGTCGGAACTTACTTTACGGTTTGGCGAAAATGTATTAGCCGAAACCAATAACAACTTTAAACTTGTAATTGACAATAAAGCCGATTTGGCCGGGTTACCCGACAATGTAATTGAGAGAGCCGCTGCAGCAGCAAAACGCACCAACGACGAAGGGAAATGGGTGTTTACCCTTGCAAAGCCAAGTATGCTGCCGTTTCTTCAGCTTTCTGAAAAAAGAGAGTTGCGCGAAAAATTGTATCGCGGTTATTTTATGCGTGGCGATAACGATAACGACAACGATAACAAAGCAATTATTCAGGAGATTGTGAAATTGCGCGACCAACGTGCAAAACTGCTTGGATTTGCAAATCATGCCAGTTATGTAATTGACGTTAACATGGCAAAAACGCCAAAAGCAGTTACCGATTTTTTAATGGAGTTGTGGACTCCGTCGTTAAAAATGGCGAAGCAGGATGTAAAAGATATGCAGGCAATTATCGACCGCGAGGGAGGTAATTTTAAACTCGAATCGTGGGACTGGTGGTACTACGCTGAAAAGTTGCGCAAAGAGAAATTTAATTTTGACGAGGAGCAGTTAAAACCCTATTTCAGTTTGGAAAATGCAAAAAAGGGAATTTTTTATGTTGCCCAAAAATTGTACGGGTTAAAATTCATAAAACACAACGACCTTCCTGTTTATAACGAAGAGGTGGAAGCGTATGAAGTGCAGGAAGCCGACGGTTCGCTGTTGGGGATTTTATATATGGATTTCCATCCTCGTGCAGGGAAAAGTGTGGGAGCATGGTCGACCAGTTTTAGAGATGCCGCATACAAAGACGGGAAACGTGTGCCCGCAGTTGAGTCTATTGTAATGAACTTTACACGGCCCTCAGGCAATACTCCTGCTCTGTTAAGTTTCGACGAGGTTTCTACCTTGTTCCACGAATTTGGCCACGCTTTACACGGGCTCTTTACCGACGGGCCATACGCCAGAACTGCTGGCAATGTTGCCCGCGACTTTGTGGAGTTGCCATCGCAGTTTATGGAAAATTATGCCGCCGACCCTGAAGTGATGAAAGTTTATGCAAAACATTATAAAACCGGCAACCCAATTCCCGATGAATTAATTGACAAGCTGGTAAAAAGCGGAACATTCAATCAGGGATTTATTACCGGAGAATATGTTGCTGCAGCACTACTCGACATGGACTACCATACACCTAAAAATCCAAATATTAAAGATGTTCGTAAGTTCGAGAAAGATGCCATGGATAAAATTGGAATTATTCCGGAGTTTCTTCCCCGCTACCGGAGCACCTATTTCTCGCATATCTTTTCAGGAGGATATTCGGCCGGTTACTACGTTTATATCTGGGCAGCTGTGTTAGACGCCGATGCATTTGATGCGTTTAAACAAACCGGTAATATTTTCGACCCGGATTACGCTGCAAAATTCAGAACACTTCTTGCTAAAAGTGGCTCAAACGATGGAATGGTGGTCTATAAAAACTTTAGAGGGCAAGAACCATCGAAAGACCCGCTATTAAAAAAACGAGGATTAGAATAACAGACAAAACATTTTGAATAAAAAAGGGCTACTTAGGTAGCCCTTTTTTGTTTCCTCTCCTTCTTGATATATGTTGCAAAACATTATGTTATGCAACAATTTTGTTGCTTTTTACCCTGCTTCTATTGTACTTTTGAAGTGCAACCGATTTAAGTTTATTGCTAAAATAAACAAACAACTACTGATCCGGCCTTAACGGGCGCTCTGTTTTTATATTGAAAATATTAACCGATTTTTTAACTCATTACTCTATTCTATGGATTCCATTCAATCTTTAATAAAATCCCTTGCCGATGAGTATGGGAGAAAGAGAGAAAGTTTACTGCCTATTATGCAGGCAGTTGTTGAGCAAGAGAAATTTCTATCGGAGTACTCGATGGTAGAAATTGCCCGCGAAATTGATGTCCCCGCAGCAGAAGTTTTTGGCACGGCCACCTTTTACTCTTTTATTGAAACAAAACCAACCGGCCGGTACATTATTCGTATTTGCAAAACCATCTCCTGTGCTATGAAAGGGAAAAACCAGGTATTGTTTGCAATACAAGACATGCTAAAAATTAAAATGGGAGAAACCACTCCCGACAAACGTTTTTCTCTTTTAGAAACAAACTGCCTCGGGTGGTGTCACAAAGCTCCGGCAATGCTTATTAATAACGAAGTTTATACCGAGCTAACTCCCGAGAAGGTACGCGATATTCTTACAAGTTATATGAAAAAGAACGTTGAAAATTAATTCAAGAGTGCCATGTCAAATTCACATCAACTAAAACGGGTCGATTTTATTTTTCGCAACGAAAACGATTGGAAAAAAGTTCTGTCGTCGACTTTAAAAAGAAAACCGGCAGAGTTAATTAACGAACTGATAAGCTCTGAATTAAAAGGGCGTGGAGGAGCCGGATTCCCTACCGGATTAAAATGGAAGCTCACTTCGGAAGAGAAATCGGAAGAAAAGTATATTATTTGCAATGCCGATGAAGGCGAACCCGGAACATTTAAAGACCGCGAGATTCTCTCGAAAGTACCCTGCAAAGTACTTACGGCTATGGCAGTTTGCGGCCATGTTATTGGGGCAAAAAAAGGTTTTATTTATCTGCGTGGCGAATACAAATATCTCGAACCCGAATTAAAAAAAGCTATCGATGAATTCGAATATTACTGTAAAGAGATTGATTTCGATTTCTCGATTTCGATATTTATGGGGAGTGGGGCATACATTTGTGGCGAAGAAACAGCTCTCTTGGAATCGATGGAAGGGCGACGCGGTGAGCCTCGAAACAAGCCACCGTTCCCATCGCAACACGGTTATTTGGGAAAGCCAACCGTAGTAAATAATGTTGAAACACTGGTACATGCATTTACAATTTTCAAGTACGGTGCCAAAAAATTTTACGATTTGGGCGTTCAGTATTCGCGTGGAACGAAACTGTTCTCAGTATCGGGCGACACGCCCAAACCCGGAATCTATGAACTGGAACTGGGAATGAGTTTGCAGGATTTTGTTTACGAATTTGGCGATGGCGACACAAAAGCCGTTCAGGTTGGAGGTGCTTCCGGATTTCTTGTTCCGCGTAAAAAGTTTAAAGATGCAGCCATCGGGTTTAAAGGAAAACTAACCGGAATTTCGCTACCAACAGGTGGCTCAATGATGCTCTTTAACAGCTCGCGCTCAATGTTTAATGTGCTCGATAACTACCTCGAATTCTTTAGCGAAGAGTCGTGCGGACAATGTACTCCGTGCCGGGTTGGATGCCAGCAACTTTTGCTTGGAATAAAAGCAGTTAAAAGAGGAGATAAACCGGCAGCATATCTCGACAAATTAATGCGCCTGACTGAAACGATGCAACTAACAGCCAAATGTGGGCTGGGACAATCTGTGGCAAATTCCTTCTCCTCAATTGTCGAAAACTTTCGCGAAGAGATGATTTATTAACTTCAATAAAATTCGAAATGACAGCAAAAATAAACATATCGATAAATGGCTTCCCCGTAAAAATCGAGAAGGGAAAAACAATATTGGAAGCAGCAAAAGAGGAAGGAATAACAATCCCCACTCTTTGCTATCATAAAGATTTATGTGTTGCAGGAAATTGCCGGGTTTGTGTAGTTGAAGTTGCCGGACAACAACGGCTTTCGGCAGCTTGTGCAACACCATGCGACGAAGGAATGGAGATTCTGACAAACAGTTTAAAAGTGAGAAATTCCAGAAAACATATTATTGAACTCCTTTTGGCCGAACACAATGCCGACTGTACAAAATGTTACCGAAACGGAAATTGTGAACTGCAAGAGCTTGCTTCGGAATATAAAATTATGACGCAGGATTTTATCGAACTTGTTCCGTTAAAAACTTACTCAATTGATATGTATTCGCCTTCAATTATTAAAGACGACAGTAAATGTATTCGTTGCCAGCGTTGTGTACGAACGTGTGCCGAGTTGCAGGGAGTAAATGCGTTAACCGTTGCACACAAAGGCAATGAAATGAAGATTACCACTTTTTTCGAGAAACATATGCGCGATGTGGTTTGTACCAATTGCGGACAGTGTGTAAATCACTGTCCAACCGGTGCGCTGGTCGAAAAAAATTATATTGAAGAAGTTTGGGAAGCCATTGCAAATCCGAACAAACATGTTGTCGTTCAAACAGCACCGGCTGTCCGTGTCGGGTTGGGCGAAGAGCTGGGGCTGGAACCGGGCACACGGGTAACCGGAAAAATGGTTGCCGCATTAAAACGACTCGGTTTCGACTCGGTACTCGATACCGATTTTACTGCCGACCTTACCATTGTTGAAGAAGGAACAGAACTTTTAACCCGGTTAAAAAGAGCACTGGTTGATAAAGACGAAACCGTTTCGCTACCGATGGCAACATCGTGTTCGCCCGGCTGGATTAAGTATATCGAACACATGTTTCCCGAGTACCTCGATAATCTTTCAACATGCAAGTCGCCGCAACAGATGTTTGGAGCGCTGGCAAAAACTTACTATGCCAAAGCTCGTAATATTGAACCCGACAAAATTGTATCGGTTTCAATTATGCCGTGTACGGCTAAAAAGTTCGAAGCTTTCCGCCCCGAGATGCACGATAGTGGCTACCGCGATGTTGATTATGTTTTAACAACGCGCGAGTTGGCCATTCTGATTAAACAAGCCGGACTCGATTTCGACAAAATTGAGCCTGTAAAATACGACCGGTTAATGGGCGATTCGACCGGAGCCGGAGTTATTTTCGGAGCCACCGGCGGAGTAATGGAGGCTGCTTTACGAACTGCCTACGAAATTGTTACGGGGAGAGAAGTCCCGTTTAAAAATCTTAATATTGAACCTGTACGAGGAATGGAAGGTGTACGCGAGGCAACCATTAAAATTGAAAATCCGGTAAAAGAGTGGGCATTTTTAGATGGTGTTGAGCTGAAATGTGCAGTTGCCCACGGTTTGGTAAATGCAAAAAAAGTGATGGAGGCAATTAAAAGCGGAAAAGCCAATTACCACTTTATTGAGTTTATGGCTTGCCCCGGTGGATGTTTGGGCGGCGGAGGCCAGCCCATTCCAACCAATGCCGAAATACGGCAACGGCGTGCCGAAGCAATTTATGCCGAAGATAGAGATTTGCCAATTCGTAAATCGCACGAAAACCCGGAGGTAATTAAACTTTATAAAGATTTTCTGATTGAACCGCTGGGTGCTAAATCGCATCATCTGTTGCATACAAAATATACCAAACGCAACCGGTATTAGCCCTGCTCTTTCTAAACTATTTCCTCCCTATTTTTATATAATAGTGAGGATTTTAAATTTACCCAAACTGATTAGCTTTTCGGGTTTTTATATCGTTCATTTTCTCTTTTCCTGTGGCAAATAACTAAAACATTACTACGGTTTGGCTATACGTAGTTTGGAATTTTGAAACGATGAATTTTCAATTTTCCAATAAGTTTACAATATGCGATAAACTTCATATCTGGTATGTTGTCCAGATTGTGCATAGCTTTTATAGTACCCAGTAATTATTTCTTTTCGGAATTATATTTAACTAATTTTTCCCAATCAATATTACCATTACTAAAGCAGAAGGCATCAATAAATTCTTTCGTAAATTTGTTAACCATCTGAGAATAAGAGGCAAGAAAGTCTTCATTTCTTTCTTTCGCTTTGTATCCTAATGGCTCAATTATTTCTGTGAATAATGTTTTATCTCCTGAAATAAATTCCCAAAATTCTTGTCCACAATATTTGTAATAATCACCTTTATCTGGGCGGCTATCTTTTCCATAACAGCAACCATTTACAGATACTATATTTAAATTTGAGTTACTTGTCCTTAACGTTCTTTGTGCTGTTTTAAAATCAGATTTCATTTTTGCAACTTGACTACTATTTCCCCAATTGGGGCCAGATTTAATATTTACAATAAAACGTTTTCCTTTAGTATCAAACTCTAAATCAATATTTGGAATTCCAGATTTCCATCCATTATATACTATACCATTTATAAATATTGCCAAGCCCTCTAACCAATCTCCAAAAATACCTTCTTCGCTCGATGAAATATGAGCATCAACAATTCCTCTTATTATTTCATCGGCTGTTAAGACATATTTTGCTTTAAATAAATAAGGGTTTTTTCTTTTTAAAATTTTTGACAACTTTAAATTATCAAGACTTGCAATTCTTTTTTCGTGAAAAGTCCCAATATTACTTTCAACGTACTGCTGTATGTCGTGTTTCTTTAATGTTCCCATATTTTTCTTTTTGTTCAAATAAAACATATTTAGAAGAATTAATTATTCCCTCAACCATACTGTAATAATCTTCATTTATTTCAATACCTATTGAATTTCTATTCATTCTCTGAGAAACTATATTTGTTGTTCCAGAGCCCATAAAAGGGTCTAAAACAGTATCACCAGATTTAGTAAATAACTTAATAAACCACTCTGGAAGGTTTTCGGGAAAAGCAGCACTATGTTTTTTATTATTACATTCAGTTGCTAAGTGTAAAACATTAGTTGGATATGCCTTATCTCTATTTAACCAATTTGAAATATTTTTACCAAACCCACTTCCAACCTTTGATTCATCTCGCCGCTTATCAGTAACGCTAAGGTTTTTAAGTCTGTTTTTTGCCCAATCGCCCATAGGAACCATAACCTCTTCCTGATACATATTAAACTTTTTATTTTTATTAAACTGTATCAATCTTTCCCACGAATCACGGAATCTATTTGGCCATTTACCAGGATAACTATTCTTTTTATGCCAAATAAATTCCTCTGTCCACAACCAACCTTGTTTTCTCATTTCGATTATTAGTTCCATTACATATGTACTTCGTTCTCCGTTAACAACTTTCTCTTTGATATTTAAGATAAAAGTCCCGGTAGGCTTTAAAACTCTTAATAATTGTTCTGATATTGGAAGAAACCAATTTACATATTCATTAGGTTTTATACCTCCATAACTATTTTTTCTTTGATCGGCATAAGGTGGGGATGTTATAATTAAATCAACAGAATTGTCTGGAATAGATTTTAAAATCTCCTTACTGTCTCCTAAAAATATATCTGTTTTTATTTCCATTCATTCTTTTTTATTTAATTTCTTCAAAAGTATTACAATTAGTAATTTCCATCAACTTATTAAGTCTCAACTTATCAACATTGAGCAATACTATGACTATGTTCGAATTATTTGCCTTGATAAAAAACAAAAAAAACATTCTCATTCTAATAAACGCCAAGACAGAGAAGCTAATCGGATTAAGTATAAGAGATTTTTAAAAAGTAGCCGTTATGTTTTCGAATATTAAGAACCACATCGTTTTCGAAAAGAAGATATTGCCCTTTTATTCCTTTAAGAACTCCTTTAATTTCAGGAGTTTTATCGAATCCTGCACTTTTTATTTTTTGCGGAAACTGAAGAACAGGATAGTTAATTTCGGTAATTTTATTGTCGGGAACTATGTATTTTCTCAACTCGGCCGGAAGCAGCTGAACTGCCCGCTCCTTTTCTGCCTTAAGATTAATATTTTGTGCCACTTCGTTTTTTAGCATGGCCCGCCAGTTTGTTTTGTCGGTGAAATGGTTTTTCAGAAAAACCTCGATAACTCCGGCAATGTGCCGGTTTGGTGTTTTTGCCAAAAGAATAGCAAAACTTGCCCCCTGGTCAATCCAGCGGGTAGGTATTTGCGATGCCCGTGTAACTCCAACTTTTATTTCGTTTGAAACAGCGAGATAAACATAGTGGTCGGCAAGGTCGTGCTTTTTTGCCCACTCCATATCGCGTGCAATTCCAAATTGCGCTTTCGACAGTTCCGGTCGAATAACTGTTTCGCTGGCTTCGGGTGCCGTTTGCAGGCAGTTATAGCAAAACCCCTGATTGAACGAGGTTTTTGTTCGCTTCCCACATGATATACAGTTGATCAGCCCAGCAAAACTCATTGTTATCTCATTGCCAATCAGCGCATTCATACCAATACTATCTTCGCCAACCGGTAAAAAGTATTCCACTTCCCCGGCCAGTTCCGTTCGCATTTTATATATGTTGCCTTCAAATTGCATTGCTCTCATTTTATACTCAAACCAAAAGCTATTTGAGTTGAGTTAGGTTAAAATCGTTAGAGGTAAAAGTATAAACATCTCCTTTCAATGTATTCTTTGAAATAGTTTTTCCGTTGTATCTTAAATTAAGATTATTACCAAGAGTTGATTTTACTTTCACCGAAACTAAACTTCTATCCTTCCAAACAATATCGAATTCAAATCCACCTCTACCACGTATTCCCGAGATTTCGCCGGAAGCAATTGCAGAAGGTAGCGCCGGAAGAATGTCTTGATAAAATCCTCTGTTTTTAGTTCTCAAGTGCGACTGCAGCAACATTTCGGCAATTCCCGAGCTGACTCCGAAGTTTCCATCGATTTGAAATGGGGGATGTGCATCGAACAGATTATTATATAATCCTCCTCCTACAGTCATTATATTTGCCTCGTTGGTTACAGCCGGAACGATCAGGTTTTTTAGAATCAGAAAGGCGTGGTCGCCATCAAGTAATCTGGCCCAGAAATTTATTTTCCATGCTCGCGACCATCCCGTTCCTTTATCGCCGCGTTCTGCTAATGTTTCTCTACAAGCATCTGCCAATTTGGGAGTAGTTAGCGGATGGATTTCGTTGCCAGGGTGCAATCCCCATAAATGCGAAACATGACGGTGCCTGTCGTTCGGATTATCAATGTCTTGCAGCCACTCCTGAAGTTGCCCGTGTTTCCCAATTTGATTGGGAGCAATTTTCTCTCGTTTTGCTTTTAAGATTGCTACAAAATCGGTATCGACACCCAAAAATTCTGCCGCTTCTATTGTATTTGCAAAGAGATTTCGAATTATCTGATGATCCATTGTTGGCCCCATTACCAGCCCACCGTGTTCGGGGCTGTTGCTTGGCCCGCTTATTAGCCATTGCGGATTCTCAGGGTCGGGGACCAAATAGCCGACAAAAAAGCGCGATGCCTCTTTTAAAATCGGATATGCTTTGTTGCGTAAAAACTCTTTATCACCCGAGAACTGGTAATGCCACCAAATATTCTGGCTTAACCAGGCTCCGCCAACCGGCCATATTCCATGATTTGAATTATTTATGGGTGCAGCTCCCCTCCAAATATCGGTATTGTGGTGTGCAACCCATCCGTCGAGGTTATAATGTTCGCGGGCAACCCCTTTCCCTGTTTTTGATAAATCGTCAATCAGGCCTATCAAAGGTTCAACCATTTCAGGGAGATTGGATATCTCTGCTGGCCAGTAATTCATTTCAGTATTAATGTTTATGGTATATTTACTGTCCCACTCTGGAGCCAATTTTGCATTCCAAATACCTTGTAAATTTGCCGGTTGTGTCCCCGGTCGCGACGAAGAGATTAATAAATACCGCCCAAAATTATAGAGTAAAGCCACCATGTTCGGATCTTCGTCGGTTTTAAACGACTCAATTCTTTTGTTAGTTGGGCGCATAGATAGTTCTGTTTTCCCCAAATTAAGTTTTACCCGGTTGTAAAACTTCTGATAGTCGGTTATATGCACTAACTTTATTTGTTCGTACGTTTTCCCTATTATTTCAGAAAGATATTCTTTACATCGATTTTCAGGGTTTCCGCTAATATTTTTATAATTAACAAAACTTGTGGCAGCCACTAAATAGAGTGTTGCACTGTTTGCATTTTCAATTTGAATTGTTTTTCCGTTATTTATTAATTTGCCTCCGTCAACCTCAACTTTTAATCGAGCCTCGAACCGTAATTCACTTTTCGGATAAGCAATATTTTTTCTCCTAGCATTTGCACGATAATCGTCTGCTTTCCCTTTTAAAATAATTTCGTTGTCTTTAATTGTTACCGAATAGTTTGAATGAGGACATTTTAACTCGGCTGCAAAATTCAATAATCCCGGTTTACCAGCTTCAATTTTTACTCCAATTGTTTGGTCGGGTGCCGAGGAAAAAATCTCTCGTTTATATTTAATCCCATCAGCTTCATAAAAAACAGAGGCAGTTGCATTACTCAAATTCAATGTTCGCTTATAATGGGTAATATTTTTTTGATTGGCAAAATGCAACAATATACTTCCAAATGGCTGATAGCTTAATTGTCCTAACGGTTCAGACATGAAATATTTATTGGCCAGTTTCTCTGCTTCACTCTGTTTGCCTTCCCAAAGTAATTTCCTGAGTGTTAAAAAATATCTATTAGCTCCTTCATGAGCGTAATTGTGGGGTTGTCCCGTCCATAATGTCTCTTCGTTAAACTGAATCGTTTCATTCTCTACACCTCCGAAAATCATGGCACCAAGCCGGCCATTTCCTATTGGTAATGCTTCATTCCATGTTTTTGCAGGCGAGTTGTACCATAATGTATTCGACGGACTGAATTCAGCGTTGTTAGTTTTTAATGTACATGAAGCTATTAGAAAAGAGAGAATTGACAGGAACAATAAAGCAGTACTTAATTTCTTCATCATTGGTATTTCTTTTTATTATTTCCAAACTTACAAAAATAGTCGCTGTTAGCATTAAAAAGTTGATGATTCTGCGCACCTCTATTTTTCCCAATTTGGATACATTTGTCCACATTCGAAACAGCCGTCCCGATCTGGGAGCACACCTGCGCCTCTCGAACTAGTAACCAACTGAAACACAGTCACTCGCACATTATGGATTGAGAATTGAGCTACATCAGTATCATAAAGATAATAACTAGGGGATTTTTATGGTCTTATTAAAAAAGTGGAACTCGTTTTGGGTTCCACTTTCTTTTTTTTATTCATTTATAATTATCTTCGTCGAAAAAATATTTATGATAAGGATTCTGTTTTTTATTCTACTGCTCCTGTCGATAACTACCGGTTTTGCTCAAGATCGATATACAACATCGGCATTCGACGAAATTATTACCGAAACATATACGTATTCAACCAAAGACGGAGAGAATCTTGATTTGGATATTTATATGCCCGACTACGATTCGGCGTTAAAACGTGCCACAATTATTTATGTTCATGGAGGTGGATTTCGAAATGGGACAAGAGATGTGCAAGGAGTAAAGGATTTTTGCAATCGACTTGCAGGATACGGATACGTGGTTGCATCGATTTCGTACCGGTTAACACGGAAAGATAAACCGGGAGGTTTTGGTTGCGATTGTCCGGCAAACGATAAATTAAACACATTTTATGCTGCCGTTGAAGATGTTCAGGATGCCACTTTTTTTCTGATAGAACACCGCGAACAGTTTGCCATCGATCCGCAAAAAATTATTTTAGCAGGCAGTAGTGCCGGGGCCGAAACGGTGTTAAATACCGCTTATCAACCTCCGTATTGTTACGGCCTCGATTCGGGACCGGTGGCTTATGCCGGAGTAATTAGTATGGCCGGCGCAATTCCCGACACAACAGTAATTTACGACGAATCGGCTGTCCCCTCATTGCTGTTTCACGGCACAGCCGATAAACTTGTTCCCTATGGAACTGCTCCTCATCATTATTGCAAAAAGGGAAGTCCGGGATATCTGATATTAAACGGCTCGTTAACAATTTCGAAAAAACTAAGAGCGCTGGATGTTCCGTGCTGGTTATACACACGTTGTGGCGCAGGACATGAAATGGCCGTAGAACCGATGACAAAATATTTCGACGACATTGTCGATTTTTGTTATACTTACGTAATTAAGAAGGATGGAACGTACCGCCAAACCGTTATTAAAGATGAGAAAGACAACACGAACAAACAAACAGCATTGGCACCTAACTTTAGCGATGAAAGCGAAATAAATCCATGCACGGCAGAACCTGAAACGTTGGATAAATAGCCAAATCAGTTTTATTTGTTTTTTTAGTTGAATTGTATTTCCTTTATTCAATGCTGAATAATTTAGGTGAACTCATTATAAAAATCTCAGATGGAATTTGGGGCGCACCCATATTAATTTTGCTGCTTGGTGGTGGATTTTACTTTCTTATTTATTCAAGACTTGCTCCGTTACGCTACATCGGGCACGCAATACAAATACTTACCGGGAAATACGATAATCCCAACGAACCGGGGCAACTGCGCCATTACCAGGCTCTTTCCACAGCACTTGCAGGTACAGTTGGAATGGGTAATGTGAGTGGTGTAGCAATAGCAATAACAATGGGAGGCCCGGGGGCTATTTTCTGGATGTGGGTTTCGGCACTGCTGGGTGTAAGCACCAAGTTTTTTACCTGTTCACTGGCGGTTATGTTTCGGGGAAAAGATTCGGCCGGAGAAATTCAGGGTGGCCCCATGTATTATATAACCGAAGGACTCGGAAAAAACTGGAAACCTGTTGCTATTTTCTTTTCGATTATGGGAATGATTGGCGTTTCTCCGCTTTTTCAATCCAACCAACTTACGCAAATGATTCGTGATGTAGTGCTAATACCAAACAATTTTACTGCTTCGTTTCAAACCGATTTAATTACCGGAATCGTTATTTCTATTCTGGTTGGGATTGTTGTTATTGGTGGAATTAAACGGATTGGAAACGTAACCGGAAGAGTGGTGCCGTTTATGATTATTGTGTACACGGTTACCGTTTTATACATTATTTTTTCGAATGTTACAGAAATTATTCCGGCCTTTAAAACCATATTGCACGATGCTTTTACGGGCGATGCAGTGTTGGGAGGTTCGCTCGGGGCAATAATTGTTGTGGGTGTACGGCGTGCGGCTTTTTCGAATGAAGCAGGCTTGGGAACAGCTCCCATGGCACACGGGGCGGCCAAAACAAGCGAACCAATTCGCGAAGGATTGGTTGCCATGCTCGGCCCTATTATCGATACAATTATTGTTTGTACCATGACCGCGCTCGCAATTATAATAACCAACACATGGATTGACAGTAGCGCCGATGGAATTACATTAACCGCGCAGGCCTTCGATTCGGCAATTCCGGTTTTTGGCAAATATATTCTTGCCAATTGTGTCGTTTTTTTCTCCATGTCAACCATGTTTGCATTTCCATATTACGGTGTAAAATGCCTCGGTTTTGTGGCAGGAGCAAAATACCAAAATATCTACAACTATATTTTTGTGGTTATTATAATTGTAGGAGCAGTTTCGAATCTTCGTTATATTATTGGACTGATTGACATCTCTTTTGCGTTAATGGCTTTTCCAACGGTAATTACAACAATACTCCTGTCGCCACATGTTCGCCGGGCATCGAAAGAGTATTTTGCTCGGTTAAAAAGAGAAAAACAAAATGAATAGTTGCCGGTATTATTAAAAAAATATGTGCTCAATTCGGATAAATTCTCGGGTATTAAGTTTCACTTTTCTTAGTTCTAGAATAGTGATTCTAAACTTTAATAGATTTGAATTAGCATGACAAATAATTATCACACAAGAAAATAATTATGATAAAAGATTTCATACAGGAGTACGATTAAGTTAAAACACTAATTTTCTTCTCTTGTGTCTTAATTCTAGTATCTTGATTCTAATTTTTAACCAGATGAGAAAACTATTAATCTTACTTTTTACAAGTATGTATATACTTGGTTGCGGAAATTATAAACGGAGTAAAGACCCAATTCCAAAATACATTACGTTTAAAATAAAAATTAGCCTCCTTTTTGTCCATTACACCAAAATATAGAATAAACAAATGCAGGCATTTTTAATATAACAAGACAAAAAACTTACACTTATAAAAACATCAAATACAGTATCTGGCTGTACATCTAATACTTAACCGTTTTTTCAGCAAACCCTAACAGAACAAATTCAACCCAATACTAAAAATGAGAAGGATGGCACTGCGTAAAGCAGTGCCATCCTTTTTTTTACGCTCGCGTTGCTCCTAAACTTTTTCGAGTTCAACCGAAAAGTGCCGCATAATCGGAGCTTCTCGCTTTATTCTGAATCCTGTTTCAATCGATTCGCGGCGGTCGAAAATATTCTTTAATGCCATGGCAACAACATCCATGTGGTTGTTTGTGTAGGTGCGGCGCGGAATTGCCAGTCGCAGCATTTCAAGGCGCGGGTAGCGATTCTCTTTGGTTTCGGGGTCGCGGTCGGCTAAAAGTGTTCCCACCTCAACACCCCGCACTCCCGCTTCGAGATACAACTCAATGGCTAATGTTTGTGCTATATACTCCTCTTTTGGTACATGTTGCAAAAATTTTGTAGCATCAATAAAAACAGCATGCCCTCCAATAGGTTTCTGAACCGGAATGTGCCAGTTAATGAGTTTGTTACCCAAATAGTTGACTTGTCCAATGCGGTTTCCAAGATAGTGCCCGTCGGTAATTTCGTGCAATCCAACGGCAAGTGCGTTCATGTCGCGCCCTGCCATTCCACCGTACGTATTAAATCCTTCGAACATAATATTAAAAACCGACGCCTGCTTAAATAACTCTTCGGTTCTCATGGCCATAAAACCGCCAATATTTACTATGCCGTCTTTTTTGCTGCTCATGGTCATTGCATCGGCATACGAATACATTTCAAGCACAATTTGTTTGATTGATTTGTTCCGGTATTCCTCTTCGCGCTGTTGAATAAACCAGGCATTCTCGGCAAAACGTGCCGAGTCGAAAACAACTTTAACACCATATTTTTTCGACAGTGCCGAAACTTCCCGAAGATTCCTCATCGATACCGGCTGCCCCCCCGAAGTGTTACAGGTTAATGTTACAATTATCATTGGTATTTTTTCGGTATCGATGGTTGAATAGACCGTTTCAAGTTTGCTGAGGTCGATGTTCCCTTTGAACGGATGTTCCGATTCGGTATCAAATGCCTCGTCGATTGTACAATCTACCGTGCGTGCATTCCGGAACTCGATGTGCCCTTTTGTAGTGTCGAAATGGCTGTTGCCGGGAATAACATCGTTCTCTTTTACCAACACCGAAAAGAGCACATTCTCGGCTGCTCGTCCCTGATGAGTGGGCAAAAAATAATCGAATCCAAAAATATTTTTTATTGCATCTTTTAAATTAAAATACGATGATGAGCCGGCATAACTTTCGTCGCCGGTCATTAGTGCTGCCCACTGTTGGTCGCTCATTGCGCCGGTACCACTATCGGTTAACAGGTCGATGTAAACCTGTTCGCTTCGCAGGTTAAACAAGTTATAATTGGCAGCTTTTATCCACTCTTCGCGCTGCTTCCGTGTGCTTCGGTAAATGGGTTCAACCATTTTTATTTTATACGATTCGGCAAATGGTAATTCCATAATTAATATTTTTTTTGAGGAATTAATAAAAAAAGAATACTTCAGAAAAAAGGAATTTATTGGGAGTTACTATGCCGGAAAAGCATCGCGGTTTTTAATATTTGTGAACTTTATATGGGGCGAAACAACTATTTCAAATAAAAAAATCATTTCTGTTATTTTGCACAAACATATAAAGTTTTTTTCAGTATAACAATGATATTTCTAAGGAATTAATTCTGCCACAAGTTTCTGCAGGAAATCGCGCGTATAATAGTCTTTATCAACTATTTCTCCGTTCCATGTTATTATGTCGAGGTCGATGCAGCGCGAGCTGAACTTTGGTTTTGTACGGTCGCGACCAATCAAATTTTCAATGTTTTTCAATAGTTTATTTAATTCCGTTTTTCCCAATTCTGTTTCAATTCTTACTGCGCCGTTTGTAAACCACGAACTGGTGTTTATACCTATTGGTTTTGTTTTCAAAAATTTGGAACTCTTTAAAACAGTTACCTCTGTTTTTAAAATCTCCATCGTTTTTTTTATGTTCTTTTCAGCATCGATGTTTGACCCGATTCCTATTATGCAAATATTCATTCGTATATAATTAAATTAAAATACTGTAATTCATACAGATAAACATACAAGTCGAAATTGTAATTCTTGACCCATGGAACTCGCATGCACAATTTATACATAAACTTTTGTGTTTTGTCGACTATGCTCGTTTCATTATGTTATCGCTTTTTTGCGAGGATATAATTTGCCTCTTTGTTATTAGTCATACCCTGACGGGAAGTCAGGGCATGACGCAGATTTACATTTTTTGGTAAAAGATTCTCCTTTATCAATAAATCATAATCAATTAGCTTTCCTTTTCTTACTCCTAAAAAATCTCTCATCGAAGAAAATTCCCAATCTTCAGCTTTCTCAACCAATTTCGAAACTACCGGGTGTTGATGAATATATTCAATACAAGTTTCCAAATAATACCAATTTAATTTCAAAACACCCTAAATAATTTGTATATTTACTGCATGGGTAAACGAACAGTAATTATAATAAAAGAAAGCCTGAATGAATTGAATGTTTTGTACAAACAAACCAGAAAGC
>JALUZN010000465.1 GCA_027011835.1 Draconibacterium sp.
TATTTGAAGATTATAAATATTGTGTTTTATTCTCTCCCTTTAATTGTTCCACAATTTTCTTTACATCTTCAGCATTTTCGCGTTTGCAAACTAATGTTGTATTTCCGTCTTGCACAACAATTACATCGTCTAAACCCACCAATGTTACCAATCCTTTATCGGAATAGATATAAGAGTTTTTCGAGTCGAGAAAAATAGAATCGCCATCTGCGGCATTTCCATTTTCGTCTTTTTTGCTAATCTGATAAACCGACTCCCAGCCACCCAAATCGTTCCATCCAAAATTCCCTTCAACGAGATAGATGTTTTTTGCGTGTTCCATAATTCCATAATCGACCGAAATACTTTTTACTGCCCGGTAGATTGTATCCAAAGTCTGGTTGAATGACGGAGTGCCGAGTGTTGCCTGAATTTTTCGCAAATCGGAATACAGCTCGGGAGCAAACTCTTTTACTGAATTCAGGAATACGGAAATTTTAAAAATAAATAACCCGCTGTTCCAATAAAATCCACCATCATTCAGATATCCGGCAGCTGTTTGTTCGTCTGGTTTTTCAACAAACCGTTTAACTTTAAACTGTTTAATTTTTTCTGTTCCGGTAATCTCTTTTTCAGTTTGAACGTAACCGTAACCGGTTGCCGGATATGTTGGTGTAATCCCGATGGTTACAATGCCATCTTTTTCGTCAGCAATTTTAGCAGCAGCCAAAACCGTCTCTTTAAAAAGTGCATCGTTCTCAATGAGGTGGTCCGATGGAGCCACAACCATAATTCCGTTGGGATTCTCTTTTTCTGCAAACATGGCAGCTAACCCAATGCAGGGTAGCGTATTTTTTCCAACCGGTTCGTAAATCAGATTTTCTTTGGGCAACATTGGAGTTTGTTCTTCCAAAACTTCAGCTTGACTTCGGCTGGAAACGATGTAAATATTATCGGTTTTGGTAAATGTTGCAAACCGGTTTATGGTTTCCTGCAACAGAGAATCGTCGCCCTGAATATTTAAATATTGTTTTGGTTTGGCGGTTTTACTTCGCGGCCAAAAACGTGTTCCGGCACCACCTGCCATAATTAAAGTGTATAAATCTTTCATAATTAAAGAAGCCCTATCTAACTTCCCCAACGGGGGGAGTTTTCTAAAATTTCAAATATATAGATAAATATCTTATTCTTGTTTCTGTTTTTTAATTCTTTCTTCTTACTCATTGCGCTTTGCTTTCGCACAATTGCCGCATAGCAATTTTTTTTGTTATCCTGTGTCGTTGGCATCATTCAACCATTGTTAAAAATGGGAGCAAATATTTCTGTATCAATAATTATACAAATATCCTTTGCCGTTGGCTTCAGCCAACGGATTTCTGGAATGATAAACCCAATTGGGCTTCAGCCCTAAATAATTAGTTTCTAAAAAATATAGTTTGATAAAATTTTGAGCTAAAAGCCCGGAGATTAATTTGTATTTCTATATCCGCCCCTTGAAAGGGACGGCTAAGGATATTTTTGTACTAATAATAAATCTGTTATTTTTTGTGTTTATCCTTTGCCGATTTATTGCCATCTTTTTAAAATTGCAATTAAATCGTTTTCAACATCGTTTTTAATTACCCGTTTTATTGAGGAAGCTGATTTACCGTTCAGTTGTTTTTCCAATTTCGCAAGATAGTCATATATTTTCCCCTCTATTTTGGTTGTTTCGGCTTCGGCCATCTCTTTCCCATTTTTACTTGGTACAAACATGCCCGAATCGAAAAGATGTTTAATTCTAAATGCTCCATCTTCGTTCACACAAAACCCGACAATACAAACCGCAGTTTTCGACGCAACGCCACTCTCCGAGAAGCCATTCCCGATAGCTTTGCATCTCACCCGCGCTGCCCCTTTTATTATTGCGCTTATCTGGGTAGGATGATGGTTGGTAACTATAATTTTTTCCTCTTTCCGTTTTTCTAAATTTTTTGAACTGTTGAGCCGTTTAATATAAGTGTCTTTATAGGTTGGACGTACAATTTTTGCTTTTCTGAATGCCCGACTGTAGTTATGTATTTTATTTTTGTGCTCGTTTACCGAAACAAGGTAATTTACTTCGGCAACTGCGTTGACATCGGTGTCGGTGGTTGCCCAGCTTTTTCTCAGTTTATTTCCACCGGATACTTCTAAAATAGCATTCGCAATGTCTTCAACTATATTACTAATGGGAGTGAAAATGATTCCAAAAATTGTAGCAACCGCTCCAACTTTTCCTTTCCCGCGGTCGAACTCTTTCATTAGTTTCCTGTCGAACTCTACCGGGTCGATTGCATTTGCCTGTGTTGCCGCCGATGCTGCAACTACACCAATTACAAACGACCACTCGCCTGGTGCGGGGGTTACAGTTACAATGTGTGTGCCTTGCACGCTTGCACTTGCTTCAATGTCTTCGGTGTTGAAATTTTCGGGGGCGAAAGTTCCTTTCTTAGGTTTCTTGCCCCACGAAGTTGCAATGGCATTGGCATATCCCACAACAATATCGCCATATCCTGTTGCGTAAGCCGAACCCGGAACAATAGGTACATTCTGCCCTTTAAAATTTTCATCGTTTTCTTTCGGAAACTTAATGCCCGCTTTGCGAAAAGACTCGGCCAGTTTCTTGTTTTCCATTGCCTTGGTCAGCGTGTAAATTGTGTTCCCCTTGTGGTGTTTAATGCTCTTTTTAATTTCGCAGTTGCAGGATGTCGAATCTTCGGGAGTGTCGGTATTTTCCTTCGGTCTTTTTTGCCCCGAGGTTGTGGTAGTTGGGTAATTTTCTTCTTTTTTCGTTTCGGTAGTTTTACTTTCGTTGTTCTCGTTTCCCGTTTCTTCTATTAAGGCTTTCATCTCTTTTTCCCACCTTTCGTTTAATTTCTCCCAGTCGTAGCTTACCAGTTTATCGTCGGGTTTTACTTCTACTCCAATATTAAAAGTACCCCGTTTTATCCCGGTAATTTGTATGTTTTTAGCCATCGTACCTTGCCCTTCGCTGTTCTCAAAAACAAGAACCTCGGGAGTGCCATTGGGCAGCGCAACTGTAGTCGGGCTATTGTTTTTAACAATTACTTCAATGGGTTTCAAATAATTTTCAATGCCCGACAAAACAATTTCGAGCTCCGTTTTTTCGCCATTAAGAAGGTTGGTTTTACCGATACTGAGTTCCAGTTGAACAATTCTTGTGGGGCATTCAATAAAAGTATTGTTGCCATCTTCCTCTACCGTTAATTTGTAAATGCCTAATCCTTCAGGTGTTAAAACAGTAATCTCGTTGGCAGTCTCCTTAATTATCGAAGCTTCGAACATGTTGTCGCCTTTTTCGAAGAGCACAAATGTATTTTCGGTATTTCCATCGGATGTGCCTTTAATTTTTGCTGAACTTTCAGAGACAAAAAAGTCGGGAATGGTAAAACTGCTTTCAACTTCCTGGCTGAATAGAGATTGTAGAGAGAAAACAAAACAAATAAAAATAAGTGGGAAAAGAAACGGTTTGATTTTCATAACAACAGGTTTTAGTAACTTGTTAAAAGGTACAATAAAGTTGTATTGAAAGCAACAATTTAATTCATTGATTGGATATTGAAACCGGGATTATACTTTGTTGTTGGCTCAAGCCAACGGATATTTTGTGCTAAATAATAATTAATCTGTTTTTTTTGTTGTGTATCCTTTGCCGTTGGCTTTAGCCAACGGATTTATGGAATGCCAACCCCAATTGGGCTTCAGCCCATATTAATTTATTTCTAAAAAAATATGGTTTTGATGGAATTATGGGCTAAAGCCCGGAGATTAGATTAATCTTGGTGTCCGTCCCTTAAAAGGGACGGCAAAGGATATTCTTGCTCCGATTTCGCATAAGGATATTTTTGCACTATGAAATTGATTTTGCAAATATCCTTTGCCGTTGGCTTCAGCCAACGGATATATGGAATGATAAACCAATTGGGCTTTAGCCCTGAATAATCTATTTCCCAAAAAATATGATTTTGATGGAATAATGGGCTAAAGATACTATCTCTTAATTCTCAATTTGGCAAATTTCAGAAGCAACTGTTTATGCCCGTGTTTTTGAAAAAAGATGGTTGCTTTATTGTTTGGGGCAACGCCTTCAACCCGTAAAACTTTGCCTTCGCCAAAACGTTGGTGTTCAATTATCATTCCGGGCTGGATGGAGGTTGCGTCGTCGCCCGAAAAGGTAGCCTGCCGGTGTGCCGACTCTCTTAGCGAAACCAGTTTTCGGTTGTATAACGATGGTCGGGTAGGAGTTTGCAACGGCATGTTTGTACCGGTTTTTCTATAATGTGTTGCACGATTCTCCCGACTTTGTTGAGGTGTATTCCGTGGTTGCCTAAAACTTTGCGATACCCCCGAATCGTCGATGTATTTTTTATCCAGCTCTTCGAGGAAACGGCTTGGAGAGCAAAAATCGAGATTGCCCCAACGATAGCGTTGGTTGGCATACGAAAACCAGGCATTGTTTCCGGCGCGTGTAAGTGCCACATAAAAGAGGCGGCGCTCCTCTTCCAATGCCTCCTCGGCATTTTTCTCTCCACCACGTTCCGATGGAAAGAGTTTCTCTTCGAGCCCAACAACAAAAACATTTTTAAATTCCAGTCCTTTGGCAGAATGAATGGTCATGAGTGTTACCTTGTCGTGGTCTTCGTCTTTTTCGTTGTCCTGGTCGGTTAGCAGGGCAACATCTTCCAGGAAGTTTTCCAGTTTGTCGGGGTTGCCCTCCTCTTTTGCCGAAATTGTAAACTCCTGAATACCGTTTAACAACTCCTGAATGTTCTCGTGCCTGCTCAATCCTTCGGGCGATTTGTCGTTGTAAAGTTCTTTTAAAATACCTGTCTGCTCGGCAATAGTTTTCGCCGTTTCGTATGCGTCGGCCTCTTTCGCAATGATTTGGAAATTCAGAATAAGATTGATAAATTTTTGAATCTTCGAAATTGTTCCTTTATTCAGTTTTGCCGGATTTGTTTCGTCTAATGCTGTAACTATTTTCCAAATTGTAGTTTCGTTTTCCGAAGCTGCAGTTTCGAGTTTTGTCATGGTGGTGGTACCAATTCCTCGTGCCGGAAAATTGATAATACGTTTTAGAGCTTCGTTGTCGGAAGGATTGATTACAACCCGGTAGTAGGCAATTAAATCTTTAATTTCCTTTCGCTGATAGAAACTCAGCCCACCATAAATTTTATACGGTATATTTCTTTTCCGCAACGACTCTTCAAAAATTCTCGATTGTGCATTTGTTCGGTATAAAATAGCAAAATCTTCAAATTTGTAGTGGTCGCGCAGTTGTGTTTCGGCAATCTCCTGAGTAACTAAAAAGCCCTCTTCATTATCGGTAAGTGCCGAAAGAATTTTAATGGGCCTTCCCAATTCATTTTCCGAGAAAACAGTTTTCTGAATTTGCCTTTTATTTTTTGCAATTATGCTGTTTGCTGCATTTACAATGGTTTGTGTTGAGCGGTAGTTCTGTTCGAGCTTAAAAAGTTTGTGCTCGGGGTAGTCGTTTTTAAAGTTTAAAATATTTTCAATTTTAGCTCCGCGAAACGAATAAATACTTTGTGCGTCGTCGCCTACCACACAAATGTTTTTATGTTTGGCCGCCAGTTTTTTTACAATAAGGTATTGTGC
>JALUZN010000466.1 GCA_027011835.1 Draconibacterium sp.
GTTGAATAAATCAAATTTAGATGTTGATAATTTATTTGCCACGTTAATTAATCCGGAAGGAATTCTACAAATTGATAATTATTTATTTAAAGTGGACTTTAAGAATAAAAATACTTTGGCATATGAACTGTTTGATGATGAGTTAGAGTTAAAAAGTGAAAGTATATCAAAATCAAAAAAATATATTGTTTTTAATTGGGATGATGACATCCTTTCCATTTTGAATGAAAGCGATAATTTAAAAAGTATTTCTAGTCGTTATTGTAGTAGTTTTCAACAACCAAATACAGTTTACTTAATACAAGGTAGTTTAGAAACTAACTTAAGATATAGAAAGTATGGAGTGTACTATACTTTGCTTGCCAGAATGGATAAGTCATTTAATGGGGGGGCTGTGTCGATGCAAATTTATGTGGTAGAAGACATATATTGGAGAAATAAGAAAAAAGATGGAACTATTGTAGCTGGCACACAAACATCAGGAGGATATGGTACCAAGACTCTAAAATTAAGATTTTATTCATCAGGAAGAAGATTAAAACAATGGAGTGTCCCAAACGTGGAGTGTAGTTGGTGGGATGATGCATCAGGCACTTCAATATATGGGTCACACTCTAAATCGGGAAGTTGTAATTAATAAAAAGTAGAAACAATTATTTTGAAAAAAATAAGTTAAAACTAAAAGAGAATAGAGACTGAACCAGTCTCTATTCTCTTCACAAAAAATAATCAGGAATGAAAAAAGTTTTTGTCACAATAGTCTTAATCTTTGTTTGCTTTTTTATGGTTAAAGCACAACAATATCTTGAAAAAGAGACGAAATTTAATGTCCGCACAAATGTTGGATATAGTACTTATGCCACGTCGTATAAAGGTATGTTTATGTCTATAGATTATTGTTTGCCAATATTGAGTAAAATAAATCTGGTAAATTCTTTTACAATGTCTTATGGGAAAGAAGAAGCAATAATTTTCAGATCTAATTATCATTTTATAGGATGGGGAATAGGACCGGAATTAAGCATAAAATTATTTAGAATATCTCAATTGGAATTTAAACCTGCATTTGCCACTAGTTGGATGATGATGTCAGAAACTTTGGGGCAGATGTTTAGGGATGATGGAATGGCTTATCCAGTTGTTTCCGACCACTCATTTTATTCAATTGGTTATACCGTAACATTGGCTTATCGTGTCTTTATTAAAAAGAACATCTCAATTGGTGTGCTTGCTGGCATTACGTCAGTTAGTAAGAAAAAAAAGAGTTTAAAAACGATTGGTCTGAGTTGCCAATTTGATTTGAATTAAAATCAGGAATTATACTGCTGCAAATTTTATTATGAAGATTTTAATATTTCTATTTATTATTGTTTTATCCCTAACAGGTAAAGCACAAACTAAAACAGAGTACAAAAGGTTTATAGTAGGAGGTCATGTAGTAAATCGCAATATTAGAGGGTATAATTATCTGTACATTTATCCACGCTTATCATTTGAATACAATGTATCTAAAACTTCTTCTTTTGAATTTTTAGCAGAATATATAAATCATAAGCCAACTGGCACGCAAGTTATCAGCTATCCTTTAAGTGTTGGATATAAATTAAATATTTTGCCATGGTTTATAAAAAACGATGAATTTACAGATAAATTAAAGATTTATAATAGTTTCCGATATACTCTTCTTTTAAGTCCCGAAGATGCAAATAGTGCTTTTTCTAACTTGCGGGTGTTTCATTATTTTAGATATGCTCCGGGAATAGACTTTTTTTTCAATAAAAACTGGGGGGTTAATTACGAAATGGTTTTCGGAGAGAATATGAAAACAACAATGGCTTTAGGTGTGAAATTTCGTTTTTAACAATGAAAAAACTACTCTATATTGTTGCATCTCTGTTTTTATTTTCAGCTTGTCAGAAAATAATAGAAATAGACTTGCCAAAGCACGAAGTAAAACCGGTTATTAATTGTCTGTTTTCGCCCCGGCGGCCGTTTAAAATACATGTTAGTTTATCGGAACCACCAACCGATACAGCCACCTACTTAGTAGAAAATGCACGAGTTATTATAACCGAAGATAATGGTCGGGCTACCGTATTAAAAAGCATTGGTAAAGGGTATTATTCTAAAGAGTCATTTCTCCCAAAAACAGGAGTAAAATACAAATTAAAGGTTAGTGTACCCGGTTTTGAGGCGGTTACGGCAACAGGTTCTATCCCGGAAAATAAAATTGAAATCACAAAAATTGAATCGAAATCGGGAAATAAAACCCAAACAGAAGTTGGTATGGGCGACGATGCAATTATTCCGGTTCAGTTTTTAACCATCGACTTTTTGCAAAACCTACAGACCCTCGATTATATGGGAGTAACCGTTATTCAAAATGCAACAACATACAGTATTATTAACGACAGTACTTTTTTTTCTGAAGATAAAACCCGGTTTAATTTTGGTTTTTTAGAAAGTAACGACCCGAGCATAAAATACGAGGGGCTCGATAGTTATTACGAATTTTATATTCTATTATTCCGCGATTTACTTTTTAATCAATCGGCTGCATCGGTAAAATGTAATGTCGAAAAGAAAACCGATTCCGAATTCTGGATTCGTTTTTTTCAGTTTTCTCCCGAAGCATTTAACTATTTAAAATCGTGGATAATACATTATTACACTCAGGATTACGACTTTTGGGAAGTTTACGAACCGCAACAACTCTACTCGAACATAGAAAATGGTTATGGTATTTTTGCCGGATACTCGGAACAAATCTTTAAAATTCACCCCGATTCTACAACAACCTACTAACCATGAAACGAAATATTTTAATCGCACTTTTTCTACTTATTTCGGGAATTGTTTTTGGGCAACAAAAAATTACTATCAGTGGGTTGGTAAAAGACAAAACCACGGGAGAGCCGTTAATAGGCGCAAATGTAATTATCGAGCAATCAGGCTCGGGAACAAGTGCCGATGCTTATGGTTTTTACAGCATTACAACAAAAGGAGTTAAAAAGTTTACCATAAAAGCAAGTTATGTTGGCTACAAACCTTTTAGAAGAGAGATTAATACAGATGCCAATATTTGGTTTAATATTTTGTTGGAGCCGGGAGTTGATATTGATGAGATTAAAGTTTTGGCTGGCAAAACCATTGAAGAACGTGTTGAAACCGGAGTTGTTGAAATACCGGTAAAACAGATAAAAAATATGCCAATGCTTGGAGAACCCGATGTATTAAAAACAATGCAACTATTGCCGGGCGTACAAGGTGGCAGCGATGGGCGCAGCAATCTTTTTGTTCGTGGGGGCAGCCCCGACCAAAACCTGTTTATGCTCGATGGTACTTCTTTGTATTATGTTAATCATTTAGGCGGATTTGTCTCGGTATTTAACCCCGATATCTTGAAAAATATTAAACTATACAAAGGCGGTTTTCCTGCGCGGTTTGGCGGACGCTTGTCTTCTGTTATCGACCTACGAATGAAAGAAGGAAATAAAAAACAGTTGCACGGAAGTTATGGAATTGGACTTATTTCGGGAGACATAACTTTAGAGGGCCCCATTAAAACCGATAAAACATCTTTTATTGTTTCGTTGCGCCGGGTGTGGATGGATTTTTTATTGCGCCCGACAACAAAAATTGCTTTTAAACAAGCTTCCATGGGATATAATTTCTACGATTTCTATGGTAAAATAAGCCACGAAATTAATACACATAATCGCCTGTATTTAAGCTTGTATGGTGGCGACGACCGATTGGGATATTTTTATAATAAACACAAAGAGAAGATAAAAAGCAATACAAAATATACTTGGGGAAATATACTCGCTACTTTACGCTGGAATCGTATCTACTCCTCGAAACTAAACAGCGACATTACCCTGTTCTACACTCGGTACAGGTATAAAAACAATTTGTTTTTTAAATCGGAAGATGCAAAAGGAAATAATTTATATAAAACCGCTGTTCACGATTTTGGAATAAAAGCTGACTTTAATTGGTATCTTACAAACAACTACAAACTCCGGTTTGGAGGTGGTTTGTCGGAAAATATATTCGTTCCTGGCCAGATAAAATACTATTTTAACGACGAAGGTACTGTTACCAAAACCGTAGTTGGAAATCAAAATCGCACACAAGCATTTAATTCTTTCTTTTATGTCGAAAATGAGTATTCACCTTTTCAGTGGTTTTCGTTAAACGTTGGCGTAAGGGTAGTAAATTATTATGTTGAAAATAAAAATTACTTTTCAGCCGAGCCACGTTTCGTTTCAAGTTTTATTTTGAAAAAACTGGGAGCAATTAAGCTCGGTTATACTAAAATGATGCAGCCTTCACACATGCTTACTTATACCGGCAGCTCTTTCCCAACCGACATTTGGTTACCGTCAACAGAAGGTATTCCTCCGGGCGAAGCGGTTCAATACTCTGTTGGCTATTCAAAGTCGTTTGTTAATGGCGCTTTTGAACTGAGTATTGAACTTTATAAAAAAGAGATGAAAAACCTGTTAACCATAAAAGGGGGCGTGCCGCTTGTTAACAGCAATCCGTGGGAACAAAATGTTGAGAAAAACGGAATTGGGAACTCAAAAGGAGTTGAGTTATTGTTACAGAAGAAAGAGGGAAAAACAACGGGTTGGGTTAGTTACACTTTGTCGAAAGCCGACCGGTTTTTCGAGAATGTAAACAATGGGAATCCTTATCCGTTTAAATACGACCGCCGACACGACTTCTCTATTGTAATTAGCAGGCAGATTTCTGAAAATATTGATTGCTCGGCAACATGGGTTTATGGCAGCGGATATCCAACAACACTATATAACGGGGTTTATAAAACCATTACACACGGCGGCAATAACATTGTTCCCGGAAGCGACCTTTTTATTGTTAACGGCTATTCGGAGGCTAACCTTTATCCCGGTAAAAACTGGTTGCGAATGCGCGATTACCACCGGCTCGATTTGGGAGTAAACTTTCATAAAAATATAATTGGGAAAAAAGGAACAAAAAAAATACGGACATGGACGATTGGAGTTTATAATGCCTATTGCAGACAAAATGCAGTTTATTATTATTTCGATTATAAAAATGGTGACCCAAATAATTCTATTGCTTTATATCAGCAGAGCGGGTTTCCAATTATTCCCACAATAAAGTATTCTGTAAAGTTTTAGTATTTTTTTTATCAATATCAACCCTTCGTTAGCCGATGTTTAATCTGCAGTTATAGGAAAAGCAAGAAATGTGGCTTACAAACAGTTTCGCCTTGTTAATCTGTTTGTTGCAGTTAAAGCAGAAGAGGCCATCTCTTTCGAGACGGCCTCATTAAACAAACAATATTCAAATTCACATTTCCCCAAACATGAATTTTTTGAAAACAAAAAACGGATCAGTTTAAAAAGTTGTGGAGAATAAAGTGAGAAGTCATTGTAATGAAATGATAAAAACTCATCAAATATTACCAGAAGACTTTAAAAAAATGAATCAATCTATCTGCCAAAATAAGGTTATACCAATTAGGAAACAAAACACCCCATATATGCATCCAAAAAAAGTTTATGATGAGTTATAGATTGAATTATTTCAGAAGTGAGATTATCTTTGA
>JALUZN010000467.1 GCA_027011835.1 Draconibacterium sp.
AACATCGACAATATAGTTGGCTATATTCATTCGTCGGTTATTTTTCAAAACCCACAATCGATAAAACCTTACCTGAAAAACGTACTCATTGTTCCCGAAACCATGCCGGCAAACAAGCTGCTCAGCACGTTTATTCAGGAGCACCGAAGTATTGCCATTGTTGTCGACGAATTTGGCGGAACATCGGGAATGGTGACCAGCGAAGATATTTTAGAGGAAATTTTTGGAGAAATTGAAGACGAACACGACACGAGAGATATTATTGAAAAGAAAATAAGCGATACCGAGTTTCTCTTTTCGGGCCGGGCAGAAATCGACCTGATTAATGAAAAGTATTTTCTTAATTTGCCCGAAACTGACGAGTTCGAAACCCTTGCCGGTTTAATTTTACATCATCACGAAAGTATTCCAAAAATAAACTCGGTAATAAAAATCGGGAAATTCCGGTTAAAAATACTAAAAGCCACCAACACAAAAATTGAGCTGGTAAAGCTTACACTTTCAGAAGAGTAACAAACTGCTTTTCGTCCCACTTTTAAGTGTCTTTATTAAAGTAAAATCAAATAAGATTATACAATAAACAACACTCTGTTAAAAAAAAAGCAATTTTGTATATAAAATACGTAAAAATGTTATCTTCGCAGTTCGAAAATTTTAAGTAAAATTTGCAATAAAATAACAGGTTATAAATGGCAACGTTAGAAAAAATCAGAACGAAAGCAGGATTGCTGGTAGCAATTGTTATAGGTGTTTCGCTGGCTGCATTTATTTTGGGAGGTATGTTGAAAAACGCTTCTACAATTTTTAAAAAAGGCCAAATGGAAGTTGGAGTAATTGATGGTGAATCAATTCAATATCCTGATTTTCAAAAAAAGGTAGAAGAGTTGGGTGAGATTTATAAACAAAATACCCAAAAAACTCAGTTAGACGAAAAAAGTTGGGTGCAAGTGCGCGAGCAGGCATGGCAATCGTTTGTTAGAAAGATTGTTATGGGAGATGTGTACGAAGATTTGGGAATCGATGTAAGTTCCGACGAACTTTTCGATATGATCCAGGGAGTAAATCTTCATCCTATAATTCAGCAGCTTTTTCGCAACCCGAATACAGGGCAGGTCGACCGTGCTGCTGTTATCCGGTTTCTAAAACAGTTAGACACAGGAGTTTCTCCCGAACAACGTCAGTATTGGTTGTATCTCGAAAAGGAAATTGTGGCCGAACGCAAACAAGCCAAATACTCGCAAATGGTGGGGAAAGGGTTGTATATTACCACACAAGCTGCTCAGCAAAGTGCCGAGTTAAATAGTAAAAAAGTTAATTTCGATTATGTCGCACTCAATATGAACACTGTTCCCGATAGTGTTGTTACTGTTTCCGACAAAGATTTAAGAGCTTATTTCGACAAACATAAAGATAACTACAAACAGGAAAAATTACGTAGTATCGAATACATTACGTTTAAAGTTAAACCATCGGAAGCCGACTTTAAAAATGCTGAGAAATGGATTAACGAAATAAAAAGCGATTTTGCAACAACTCCCGATAACGCACAATTTGTAAATTCAAATTCCGACGAGAGTTTTGTTGATACCTGGTACAAAAAAGAAAACTTACCTGAGAAAATAGGTACTTGGGTTTTCGACGAAGGAGCCAAAGTAAACGATGTTTACGGTCCGTATTTCGAAAACGACAGGTATATTTTGGCAAAAGTAAATGCCATTAAAATGATGCCCGACTCGGTTCAGGCCCGTCATATTTTATTAAAAGTTACATCTCAGGACGAAGTTCCGGCAGTTCAAGCTTTAGCCGACAGTTTAAAAACAGCAATTGAAAACGGCAGCGATTTTGCAAAACTGGCACAAAAATATTCTGCCGACCAGGGTTCGGCAATTAACGGTGGCGATTTAGGATGGTTTAAACGTGGCCAAATGGTTAAACCGTTTGAAGAGGCTGCTTTTGGAAATGCGAAAAACGAAGTTACTCTTGCAGCAACACAATACGGAATACATATTATTCAAACCACAAAACTTGGTGTTAAATCGAAACAGGTTCAAATTGCATACATGGTACGTAAAGTAGAACCAAGCACAAGAACAGTTCAAAACACCTATGCAAAAGCAAGTAAATTTGCCGGAGAAAATACAACACGCGAAAAGTTTGAATCGGCAGTTGTTGAACAGAAACTGAGTAAACGAGTAGCTACTGTTCGCGAAAACGATCGCCAGATTGTTGGTTTAGATAAAGCAAGAGATTTAATTCGTGCTGCATACCGGGCCAAAGAGAACGATATTCTTACAACAACGCAAGAATCACCAATATTTGAGTTGGGCGACAATTTTGTAGTTGCCGTTCTTACCAAAGCTACCGAAGAAGGTATCGCCAAATTTGAAGATGTTCGTGCACGGGTTGAAATGAGTGTAATAAACGAAAAGAAAGCTGAATATTTAGTTAATAAAGCCAATACCGCTTTAGCCGGAAAAACAGATTTAGCAGCCGTTGCTACCGAACTTAGCACAACAGTTAAAAGTGCTTCAGGAATTGATTTTAACAGCTATTCAATTCCCGGATTAGGCGTTGAACCTGCCGTTGTGGGAACAGTTGTTTCACTCGATGTCGACAAGATTTCGAAACCGGTTACCGGATTTAATGGTGTATATATTGTTAAAGTTACTTCGGAAAACACAGGTACAGTTGAAGATGTAGCTACCGAACAGAATCGATTGGAACAAAGTCTTGCTTTCAGAGCCAATTCGCAAGCTTTCGAAGCACACAAAAATGCAGTTGAAATTGTAGATAAAAGATCGAAGTTCTATTAACAGATAGAATCTTAAATAAAAAAAGGCCGTTTTCAGCAAAGAGAACGGCCTTTTTTATTGGGTTAACACATTCTTGTTAAAACATATAAATGCCATTCTCAGCATAAAAAAATTCCTATATTTGCACTCTTAAAAATTGAGACCAGATTAATTTTGGAATAATACCAATTTATATTTTTCTTATGAGTAATAAGTTTCAGGAATACAAGCAGTTAGATTTATCGCAAATCAACAAAGAAGTTTTAAAACGTTGGGAAGAGAACGATACTTTTTATAAAAGTATTTCTACGCGCGAAGGTCATCCTACTTTTGTATTTTACGAAGGGCCGCCATCGGCCAACGGAATGCCGGGAATTCACCATGTTATGGCACGTGCAATAAAAGATATATTTTGCCGGTATAAAACCATGCAAGGGTTCCGTGTTCACCGGAAAGCCGGTTGGGATACCCACGGACTTCCGGTGGAATTAAGTGTTGAAAAAGCACTGAATATTACCAAAGAAGATATTGGTAAAAAAATTACGATCGAAGAGTACAACCAATCGTGCCGTACCGAAGTAATGAAATACACCCGCGAGTGGGAAGAGCTCACCCGGAAAATGGGATATTGGGTAAACATGGACGATCCGTATATTACTTTCGACAACCGCTATATTGAAAGTGTGTGGTGGCTACTTAAACAGATATACAACAAAGGGTTAATGTATAAAGGATACACCATTCAACCCTACTCGCCGGCTGCCGGAACAGGATTAAGTTCGCACGAATTAAACCAGCCAGGTTGCTACCGCGATGTAAAAGACACAACGGCAATTGCTCAGTTTAAAATTATTAAAAACGAAAAGTCGGAATTCCTTTTCGAAAATACCGATACCGAAGTATATTTTATTGCCTGGACAACAACCCCGTGGACTTTGCCATCGAACACAGCACTTTGTGTTGGCCCCGGAATAAAATATGTGCAGGTTAAAACGTTTAATCCCTACTCGGGAAATCAGGTAACTCTTGTGTTAGCAAAGGATTTGTTATCTGTTCATTTTAATGAAAAGAACCGGGATCTACCTTTCGATGAATACAAAAAGGGCGATAAAAATATTCCGTACAAAGTTATTGGCGAATACAAAGGAACCGATTTAACCGGCGTTCAATATGAACAGTTAATTGAATGGGTAAAACCCAAAGGAAAAGCATTTGAAGTAATTCCGGGCGACTTTGTAACCACCGAAGACGGAACAGGAATTGTTCATATTGCTCCAACTTTTGGCGCCGACGACGACCGCGTAGCAAAACAAAATGGAATAGCACCATTAATTGTTGAAGATATTGAAGGAAAAAGCCAGGCACTGGTCGATAAAAAAGGCCGGTTTTTCTTAATCGAAAATATGGACTCCGCATTTGTTAAGAACTTTGTAAATGTTGAAAATTACAAAGAGTTTGCCGGCCGGTATGTAAAAAATGCCTACGACGAAAAACTATCGGAAAAAGATGCAACAGTTGATGTAGATATTTCGGTTATGCTAAAAATGCAAAACAAAGCATTTAAAATAGAGAAACACACCCACAACTATCCACACTGCTGGCGCACCGACAAGCCGGTTCTCTACTATCCGCTCGACTCGTGGTTTATAAAAACTACCGCAGTAAAAGAGAGAATGGTCGAGTTAAACAATACCATTAACTGGAAACCGAAATCAACCGGAACCGGACGTTTTGGAAACTGGTTAGAGAACCTGGTCGATTGGAATTTAAGTCGCTCGCGTTTTTGGGGTACACCGCTTCCAATATGGAGAACAGAAGACGGAGCAGAGGAGATTTGCATCGGCTCAACCGAGGAATTAATGGGCGAAATAAAAAAATCTATCGATGCAGGGTTTATGACCGAAAACCTGTTCGATGGTTTTGATGTTGGAGATTATTCGAAAGAGAACTACGATAAAATAGATTTACATAAATCGTATGTCGATAAAATAGTTCTGGTTTCGCCAAAAGGACAAAAAATGTTCCGCGAGCCCGATTTAATTGATGTTTGGTTCGACTCGGGTGCCATGCCGTTTGCTCAACACCATTATCCGTTCGAAAATTCACATCTGTTATCT
>JALUZN010000468.1 GCA_027011835.1 Draconibacterium sp.
CTGTTATCTTCAGGGAAAGAACAGGGCGAAACCTCCCTTTTCCCTGCCGACTTTATTGCCGAAGGTGTTGACCAAACACGCGGATGGTTTTTTACGCTTCACGCAATTGCTACTATGATTGGCGATTCGGTTGCTTTTAAAAATATAATCTCGAACGGGTTGGTTCTCGACAGCAAAGGAAACAAAATGTCGAAACGACTTGGAAATGCGGTTGACCCGTTCAGTACAATCGAGAAATATGGTTCCGACCCGCTACGTTGGTATATGATTACCAACTCGCAACCCTGGGACAATCTGAAATTCGATATTGCCGGAGTTGAGGAGGTAAAACGTAAGTTTTTCGGAACACTATATAATACGTATAATTTCTTTGCTCTCTATGCCAATGTCGATGGGTTTAAATTTGCCGAAGATGAAATTCCAATGGCACAACGCCCCGAAATAGACAGGTGGGTAATTTCGCTCCTTAACTCGTTAATAAAAGAAGTTGGCGAGAGTTACGAGAGTTACGAACCAACCCGTGCCGGAAGAGCTATCTCTGAGTTTGTCTCCGAAAATCTCAGTAACTGGTTTGTTCGGTTAAGCAGAAAAAGATATTGGGGAGGCGAGTACTCGACCGATAAAATTTCGGCATACCAAACGCTGTATACCTGTTTAAATACAGTAGCAAAATTAATGGCTCCAATTGCGCCATTTTATGCCGACCTGCTTTACTCCGACTTGAATAAAGTAACCGGCAAGGATACCGACCAGAGCGTTCACCTCATTAATTTCCCTGAATTCGACAGTAAGCTAATAGACAAAGACCTTGAAGAAAAAATGGCCATTGCACAAAAAGCTTCATCAATGGTTTTAGCACTTCGCCGAAAAGAAAAATTAAAGGTTCGTCAACCGCTGGCAAAAATAATTGTACCGGTTTTAAACCCGCATTTTCAGGAACAATTCGAAGCTGTTAAGAATATTATTCTGGCCGAAGTAAATGTAAAAGAAGTTGAGTTTTTAACCGATACTTCAGGAATTATAAGTAAAAAAATTAAACCCAACTTTAAAACACTGGGGCCGAAATTCGGGAAACTGATGAAACAAATTGCGGGTGCCATAAACCAGATGCAACAAACCGATATTGCAAAACTGGAAAAAGAGGGACGTTTCGAAATTTCTGTCGGCGAAGAGAAAGTAGAGCTTTCGTTAGACGATGTTGAAATTCAGACCGAAGACATTCCCGGACTAACTGTTGCCACCGAAGGACAGTTAACTGTTGCACTCGACATTACCATTACCGAAGAGTTGAAACAGGAAGGAATTGCACGCGAATTCATTAACAAAATTCAGAATTTACGCAAAGAGAGTAATTTTGAAGTTACCGATAGAATTAATATTACCATTGAAAAACATAACAATTTCGATATTGCAGTAGAAAATTTCAAAACATATATTTGCACTCAAACACTGGCCAACAATCTTGAATTGACTGATAATGTGAACGATGTAGATGCAAAAGAGGTTGAAATAGAGAAAGATGTTACCGTGAAAATTCTTGTAAAAAAGCAGTAACGAATAAAACTGTAGAGAGCTAATTTTGATATTAAAATTTTACTAATTTTAGAGCCTTGTTTAGGAAGTGGGAAATTAACTAAAACCCTTTTTGATATGACAGCAACAAATAGATATTCAGACGAAGAGTTAAGCGAATTCAAGAAAATTATAGAAGAGAAACTGAGAGTTGCTCAGGAGGATTATGAAATGTACCGGGGTTCGATAACTCATAGCGATGGGAATGATACACAGGACACATCGCCAACATTTAAAGTATTGGAAGAAGGAGCCGCTACTCTGTCGAAAGAGGAAGCCGGAAAACTGGCTCAGCGACAGTTGAAATTTATTCAACATTTACAAGCTGCACTGGTTCGTATCGAGAATAAAACCTATGGAATTTGCCGCGATACAGGCAAGCTAATTTCGAAAGAGAGATTACGTGCAGTACCACATGCCACACTTTGTATTGCTGCAAAAAAGAATCAAAAATAGAACGGGAAAAAATAGTTGAAAATGCTCTGCCGATGGTTCAATTATTGAATTCCGGGGGGCATTTTTTTTAATTGCACTTTTATGTCACGCAGTATAAAATCGTTACTTATTGTTTTTGCCATTCTAATTGTCGATCAGGCATTAAAAATATGGATAAAAACCACTATGTCGCTTGGCGACGAAATTGTAATTTTTAAAAACTGGTTTATCCTTCATTTCGTTGAAAATAACGGAATGGCATTTGGATTTGAATTTGCCGGCGAATACGGAAAACTGTTTTTAAGCGTATTCCGTATTTTTGCTGTTGTTGCAATTGGTTGGTATCTGTTTAAACTCGCTAAACAAAAAGAAGTCCCGTTTGGATTTGTTGTTAGCATTGCACTTATTTTTGCCGGCGCAATTGGCAACATTATCGACAGCCTGTTTTATGGTTTGATTTTTACCGATAGTTACGGGCAGTTGGCTACTCTTTTCCCCGAAGGAGGCGGTTATGCCGGCTTTTTACACGGACGGGTGGTCGACATGCTTTATTTCCCGCTTTTAGAAGGGCGATATCCGAAATGGGTTCCCTATTGGGGAGGAGACCCGTTTATATTTTTCCGTCCGGTTTTTAATATTGCCGATTCGGCAATTACAATTGGAATATCGTTAATCTTACTTTTTTATCGTAGTTATTTTAGTAAAAATAGTGAAAAGGAAAGCGAAACAATTGAAGAAACCGAAACGGAAGCCAACTCAATTCATTAATAAATTGTCAGTTCGTTTTTGTATAAACGTTTTCATATAAGATACAATGAAACGAGCATGACAACAATTATTACACAGAACAATCATTATAAGCGAGTTACATCGAATACCTTTGAAAATTTAAAATTACAATGAGATGAAAAATTCAGTAATAATTTACAATACGCTAACTCGGAAGAAAGAGGAGTTTAAACCACTTGTAGAAGGGAAAGTTGGATTGTATGTTTGTGGCCCTACGGTTTACAGCAACTCGCATTTGGGGCACGCCCGGCCAAATATCACTTTCGATTTACTTTTCCGGTACCTGACATTTTTGGGCTACAAAGTCCGGTATGTTCGCAACATTACCGACGTTGGCCACCTCGAAAATGAAGCCGAAGAGTTGGGCGAAGATAAGATTGCAAAAAAAGCCCGGCTGGAGCAGTTGGAGCCCATGGAAGTGGTACAAAAATATATGAATACATTTCATAGAAATATGGAAGATTTGAATGTGCTTCCACCGAGTATAGAACCACGTGCATCGGGTCATATAATTGAACAACAGCAGATGGTCGATTCAATTTTAAAAAATGGTTTTGCCTACGAAGCTAACGGTTCGGTCTATTTCGATGTGGAAAAATACAACGAGAAATACAACTACGGAAAGCTGTCGGGTAGAAATCTCGACGATATAAAAACCAACACCCGCGAGCTGGACGGTCAGAGCGAAAAGAAAAACTCATTCGACTTTGCTCTTTGGAAAAAAGCTACACCCGAGCACATTATGCGCTGGCCATCGAAATGGAGCGACGGGTTCCCGGGATGGCATCTCGAATGTTCGGTAATGAGCACAAAATACCTCGGCGAAAAATTCGATATTCATGGCGGTGGAATGGATTTAACTTTCCCTCATCACGAATGTGAAATTGCACAATCGACAGCTAGTCAGGGTGAAGAGGCAGTGCGCTACTGGATGCACAACAATATGATTACCATTAACGGGCAAAAAATGGCACGCTCGCTCGGAAATTTCATTACTCTCGATGAGCTTTTTACCGGGAATCATAAAATATTAGATCAGGCCTATTCGCCAATGACCATCCGTTTTTTTATTTTGCAAGCACACTACCGCAGCACCATCGATTTCTCGAATGAAGCTTTGCAAGCGTCACAAAAAGGGTTAGAACGATTAATGACTGCCGTAAAAACACTCGACGAATTGGTTGCTTCAGATAAATCATCAGTCGATATTTCTGCTTTAAAAGAGAAATGTTTTACTGCCTTAAGCGACGACTTAAACAGCCCGGTTGCCATTGCACACCTGTTCGACGGAGTGAAAATGATAAACTCGATAAAAGCCGGTACAGAAACCATTTCGGCCGACGATTTGAGCGAACTAAAATTGTTTTACAACAATATGATTTTCGATATTCTTGGCTTTAAAGAGGAAAATAGTTCCGACACAGGCAATAACGAAATTTTAAACGAAACAGTTGAGTTACTCTTAAACTTGCGAAAAGAGGCAAAAGAAAACAAAGAGTGGGCAACTGCCGATAAAATTCGCGACGAATTGAACCAAATAGGTATTGAAATTAAGGATACAAAAGAGGGTGCTGATTGGAAATTAAAATAGAAGCCCCTCCTAACCTCCCCAAAGGGGGGGAAATAGAAAACTGATAAATTTGGAACGAGTAGAATAATTAGTATTAACAATTTTAAATTCCCCCATTGGGGGACACAGGGGGCTTAAATATGTTTTCAGGAATAGTAGAAGAATACGGAACAGTAGTAAAAATTGAAAAAGAGCAGGAGAATGTGCATTTTACATTAACCTGTTCGTTTGTCGATGAATTAAAAATAGATCAGAGTTTGTCGCATAATGGCGTTTGTTTAACTGTGGTCGATGTAAATAAAACCGCTAAGACATATAAAGTTACAGCCATTTTAGAGACCCTCTCAAAAACAAACCTGGGATTGCTCGAAGTTGGCTCGAAAGTAAACCTCGAACGAAGTATGATGATGAATGGCCGGTTAGACGGCCACATTGTTCAAGGGCACGTCGACCAGACTGCAACCTGCGTAAAAATAGATGAGGCCGACGGAAGTTGGTACTACACATTCGAATACAAGTTCGACAAAGAGATGGCTAAAAAAGGTTATATGACCGTAGAAAAAGGGTCGGTAACCGTTAATGGCGTAAGTCTTACCGTGGTCAACTCGAAAGACAATTCGTTTCAGGTGGCAATTATTCCGTTTACCCAGGAGGTAACCAACTTTCATACCTTTAAAGTGGGCTCGGTAATTAATATTGAATTCGATATTATTGGAAAATATTTGAGCAAACTGAATTCGTATAGCTAAAAAACAGTAGTAATCTAAATTCTGGGAATCTTTTGCTGGCGCGATTTTTGTAATGGAGCCGCCGGACAAGATTACCTTAGAAATAGTGAAAAAACTTTATTCGTTACTACTGCTGCTTTTTATCTTCTCTGCCATAACCGGGCAGACAGTTCGCGTGGTCGACGGAAAAACGGGGATACCGATAGAGGGGGTTCTGTTATTTACTGCTGAACTCTCGACACAAACCAATGAATACGGAGAAGCTTCTGTAGATAACTTTCCCCATAAAAGTACTATCCAATTTAAACATTCATCGTTTTTACCTTATACAACAACAAAAGAAAAAATTAAAAAACAGGGCACTGTTTTATTAACCGAAGACCCTGTAAAGATAGACGAGGTGGTAGTTTCGGTTAGCCGTTGGAAACAGTCGAAAGCCGAAATTCCACACACAATAGAATCGATTTCAACCGAAGACATTTTGCATTTTAATCCGCAAACCACTGCCGATTTACTCGGCACAAAAGGAGGTGTTTTTATTCAAAAAAGCCAAATGGGGGGCGGCAGCCCGATGATTCGCGGTTTTGCTGCCAACCGTGTGTTAATTGTTGTCGACGGAATACGAATGAACAACGCCATATACCGGAGTGGCAACCTTCAGAATGTTATCTCGCTCGATGTAAATAATCTCGAAAACGCAGAAGTTATTTTTGGCCCCGGGTCGGTAATTTACGGAAGCGATGCCGTAGGTGGAGTAATGTGTTTTACCACAAAAAAACCAAAACTCTCCACTTCAGAGAAAAGAGAACATTCAGGGAAACTTTTTTCGCGCTATTCGAGTGCCAATTTCGAAAAAACAATAAATGGAACCTACGCATTCGGGTCGAAAAAATGGGCAGCAGTTGTTAGCTCAACATATACTAAATTCAACGATTTAAGAATGGGAGCCAACGGCCCCGAACAGTATTTGCGACCTGAATATGTTTCGGATAATAAATTTACCGGAACGGATAATGTCATTCAAAATAAAAATAGTCTCATTCAGAAATATACCGGGTACAGTCAACTTAATTTTTTAGGAAAAATTAGGTTTCGCCCAAACGAGAATATCGATTTTATAATGAGTGCGCATCACTCCCAAACTTCGGACATTCCGCGTTACGACCGCCTTATTCAATATAAAAATAAGACGTTAAAATATGCCGAGTGGTTTTATGGCCCACAAAAATGGACACTTGTTTCGGGGCAGGCTGAGTATAAAAAAGAGAATATACTTTTCGATAAACTTGTTTTGCTCGCCGGCTATCAGAACTATTCCGAAAGCCGCCACGACCGGAAACTAAACAGCGAACATTTGCGAAATCGTACCGAGAATGTGGCTGTTTTTTCGGCAAATCTCGATTTTGTAAAGTCGTTCGATAAACAAAGCACACTATTTTACGGACTTGAAGCCAACACAAACAGAGTAAATTCAACCGGAACTTCCGAAGATTTACTTACCGACACACGCACCAAAATTGCATCGCGATATCCCAATGAATCGACCTACAGAAGTATGGCCGGCTATTATTCGTTTAAATATATTTTGAGTTCGCAATTTATTTTTCATTTGGGGTCGCGGTTTACTTATACACATTTAAAAGGCGAGTTCGGTAAACAGTTTTACAACTTTCCATTCGATGGGTTTAACATGAAAAACTCCGCTTTTAACGGAAATCTGGGAATTGTGTGGCACCCCACCAAAGAGTGGCAAATTAATGTTCACACGGCTACCGGATTTCGTTCTCCAAACATCGACGATGTGGCTAAGGTTTTCGATTCGGAACCGGGAAATGTGATTGTTCCCAACCCGGAGTTAAAACCCGAGTATGCAAGAAATGTGGAGTTAAATATTATCCGGAGTTATGTGGGAAAAGCAAAGATTGAGATTACCGGATTTTATACCTGGTTAAAAGATGCGATGGTGCGTCGCAATTTTGAACTTAACGGGCAAGATTCAATCGTGTACGACGGAGTGATGAGCAATGTTGAAGCACTCGTAAATGCCGAATCGGCAATAATATACGGAGCTAATTTTACATTCGAATACATTATTACCAATGTGTTGCGTACCCATAACAACTTTACGGTAACCAAGGGAAAAGATTCCGACAGGCTGCCTGTACGCCATGTTCCTCCGGTTTTTGGCAGTTCTCATTTAATTTACGAAAAACAAAAACTGTTTTTCGATTTGTATGTCGATTACAGCGGGAAACTGGAGAATTATGAACTGGCAAAATCGGAACAGGCAAAACCACACATCTATCTTCCCGACGAAAACGGACGTCCCTATTCGCCGTCGTGGTACACCATAAATCTGAAATCGAACTATAAAATTAATCAGAGATTACTGGTTGGTGGGGGTGTTGAAAATATCCTCGACAAACGGTACAGAGCTTACTCGTCGGGAATGATTTCTCCCGGAATAAATTTTATTGTTTCGCTTAACGCAAAATTCTAATAGTAAGAACCTGTCGAGTTTTTATGCAGAGGCCGATTCGTAAAAATATTTAGCTAAAAAGTAATAAAACAGAATATATGTCGTTTTTTCATCAGAAGGCAGGAAAGTCAATCAAAAAATGTTAGTTTATTTAATTCGGTATTGCCTTCGACGGAAGGGGCGTTTTTCGCCCCTTTTTTTATGAAGTTATGGGCTCACTTCGGATTCGTTATAAGGGTAAGGATACAAATTTCAAACATCTAAAGCATCTCCAATTGCCGAGAGTTCGTCTCTAATGCTCTTTAACCGTTGTGCTATTTCGAAATTATTAATGGTTTCGTCGCGGTTCTCTTTAAGTTTTTGCTTTGCACCTTTAATGGTTAGCCCGCGCACTTTTACCAGATAATGAATGAGTTTTACGGTCTCGATATCTTTTTTGCTAAAGAGCCGTGTTCCTTTTTTATTTTTTTTGGGTTTTAACGCATCAAACTGATTTTCCCAATAGCGAATTAACGACACATTTTCGCCCAACATTTCAGCAACTTCTCCAATGCTAAAAACAATCTTCTCTATTTTTGGTTTCTTGTACGGCACTTCAATTCGAATTATTCCGATGCCAAATTAATAAAAAGAAAGGGTGATGCCAACAGCTTCGGGTTATAGAAAATTCCGGATAAAGAATAAAAAACGCTAACCAAGGAATAAAGGCTCACTTCAAAACTCAGGTTAATTCAATATTTAAATAGATTTCCAGGGTCATTTAAACTATTGGATTACCGGTCAGGGTAATGCCCTGATGTTACTTTTGCCCTATCGGGCAGATTTTACTTTTTGGCTTAGTCCAAAAAGTAAACAAAAAGCCCAAGGCTACGTTCGCTTCACTCGGAAAAGCTACGCAATAACGACTAAAAATCCTGAACTCGTCGTAACCTCCTCAAACAGCAGGATTTTTTCAACGTCGTTATTACTTGTTTTCCGGCTCACCGATCGAGGCCGTCGTTGCGAACTGGCTTTCTGCATACGCTTTGTGTCAAGCCAAAGAGTAGAGCCTCCAGCTAAACAACCCGATTCATTAAGCTTTAAATTGCCCCATCAACTCGAAAATTGAATTGATTAGGAATGAAACAACCGGTAAAATTAATCGAGCGATTGGCCTATGTTTGTTGAAATGGCAATCATTTTGTCGTATTCCTGCGGAGTAAGGTCTTTGTAGTAATAGTAGGCCGGATTTACCTTTTTCCCATTTTTATGTACTTCGTAGTGCAAATGCGGAGCGGTAGAACCTCCGGTATTTCCAACGAAAGCAATAATATCGCCACGCTTTACTTTTTGCCCGCGCTTTACATTAAACGAATTCAGGTGTCCGTAAAGTGTTTCGTATCCGTATCCGTGATCGATAACAATTTCGAGCCCAAAACCCGAGCGGCTTCTTTTCGACCCTTTAATGGTTGTAACAACTCCATCGCCGGTAGCATAAACAGGCGTTCCTATTGGAGCAGAAAAATCCATTCCGTAATGAAACTTCCGAACTTTATAAATAGGATGCAACCGATATCCCCAACCACTTGCAGTCCTTTTTAAATCTTTATTCGAAATGGGTTGAATTGCAGGGATAGAAGCCAACATCTTCTCTTTGTTTAATGCCAAATTCAGAACTTCGTCGTACGATTTCGACTGAATATAAGCCTCTTTTGAAAGAATATCGAGCTTGCGCGCTGTTTCAACAACCAGTTTCGAGTTGTCTAAATTTTCTAAATGCGAATAGTTATTCGAGCCACCAAAACCGGCTTTCCTTACCGACGAAGGGATTGGCTCTGTTTCGAAAATAACACGGTAAATATTATCGTCGCGTTGCTGCAACTCTTCCAGTACGTTTTCAATCTTATCCAAATCTTTGCTCATTAACTCATACTGAGTTAATAAACGTTGGTTCTCGCGTTTTAACGCTTTTGTTTTAGGCGTTTCGTATGTATTTAAAACAATTACGGCAATAATTAATGCCAGAGCTAAACTACTCGAGAAATAGGCTAAAATTTTTGTCGTTTTCTCTTTAAATGTAATCCCCACTCTTTCGTAACTGAGGTTGTCCGGATTAAATTTATATTTCTTTTTTGCCATTTATTTAAAGCTATTTCTTCACAATTCTAACATAATTAATTAAAAGATATACCTTTGCAATCTTGTTAGAATCAACTGTTTTCTGAGCCGCAAAGGTAAATAAATAACTTTGGAAAGATGAAAATATTTTGTTTCTATTAAATAAATTTAACAAAATTGCAAAAATATTCAATGCGTAACATGAAGACTTCTAAGGAAATACGTAAAGCTTTTCTCGATTTTTTTACCGAGAAACAACATCAGATAGTACGCTCGGCACCCATGGTTGTTAAGGGCGATCCAACGTTAATGTTTACCAATGCCGGAATGAATCAGTTTAAAGATCTGTTTTTAGGAAACGAGCCGGTAAAGTGGAAGCGTGTTGCCGATACGCAAAAATGTTTACGAGTTTCGGGCAAACACAACGACCTCGAAGAGGTAGGACTGGATACGTATCACCACACCATGTTCGAGATGCTTGGAAACTGGTCGTTTGGCGACTATTTTAAAAAGGAAGCCATTGATTGGGCATGGGAATTTTTGGTAGATCGAATGGGCGTATCAGCTGAAAGATTATATGCTACCGTTTTTGAGGGAAGCAGCGACGATAACCTTCAGCGCGATAATGAAGCCGCCGGCTATTGGGAGCAATATTTACCTGAAGAACGCATTTTAAATGGAAACAAAAAAGATAACTTTTGGGAAATGGGCGATATTGGTCCGTGTGGCCCCTGTTCTGAGATTCATGTCGATTTGCGCCCGCAAGAGGAGATTGACAAACTACCGGGAGCTGAGTTGATAAACAAAGACCACCCCTTGGTAATAGAAATATGGAACCTGGTTTTTATTCAGTTTAACCGAAAAGCCAACGGTAATTTAGAAAACCTGCCCGATAAACATGTAGATACCGGAATGGGTTTCGAGCGGTTATGTATGGTGCTGCAAGATGTCACATCGAACTACGACACCGACGTTTTTCAGAATATTATTGCTGAAATTGGAACTTTGAGCGGGAAAAAATATGGCGACGATTTAAAACCGGACATTGCCATGCGTGTTATTGCCGACCATTTACGTGCCGTTGCTTTTGCAATTGCCGACGGTCAATTGCCATCGAACAACAAAGCAGGTTATGTAATTCGGAGGATTTTACGTCGAGCTGTCCGGTACGGATACACGTTTTTAGGGTTTAAAAAGGCATTTATTTATAAATTGGTTGAAGTGCTGAAAGAGACCATGGGCGACACTTTTACCGAGTTAAAAAGCCAACAGGGACTGATTGAAAAAGTGATAAAAGAGGAGGAAGAGTCGTTTTTGCGCACGCTTTCAACCGGAATTAAATTGTTAGACGATATTATTAAGAAGGCAAAAAAAGAGAAACATACCGAAATTCGGGGAAAAGATGCTTTTGTTTTGTACGACACTTTTGGATTTCCTTTAGACCTGACCGAACTAATTGCCCGCGAAAACGGACTGACAGTTGACGAAACAGGGTTTAAAAAAGAGATGGAAGTACAGAAAAACCGTTCGCGAAATGCAGCTCAGCAAGAGACCGACGATTGGATAGAACTGCGTAAAATTGACAAAACCGAATTTGTTGGCTACGACATTTTAGAGACCGAAATAAAAATTGCCCGCTACCAGAAAGTATCTCAGAAAAAAAAGACATTTTACCAACTGGTTTTCGATAAAACTCCATTTTACGGCGAGTCGGGAGGACAGATTGGCGATACCGGTTACATTGAGTCTGACGGCATAAAAACACCAATATTCGATACGCAAAAAGAAAATAATTTAATCGTTCATTTGGTTGAAAAACTACCCGAGAATATAGAAACTACTTTTAAAGCAGTTGTAAACTCTGCAAAACGACTAAGTATTGCCGATAACCACACGGCAACCCACCTGCTTCATGCAGCTTTACGCCAAGTGCTCGGAACACACGTGGAACAAAAAGGTTCGTTGGTAAATGCCGACCACCTTCGTTTCGACTTTTCTCATTTTCAGAAATTAACCGACGAGGAGATTGAAAAAGTAGAGGAAATTGTAAACACAAAAATAAGAGAAAATTCGGTGTTGGAGGAGAACCGTGCGTTACCGATAAGCGAAGCGAAAAAGCTGGGAGCAATGATGCTTTTTGGCGAAAAATACGGCGACGCGGTGCGGGTGATTAAATTTGGCGATTCGGTGGAGTTATGCGGCGGAACACACGTAAAAGCAACCGGGCAGATTGGTCTGTTCCGTATTGTATCGGAAAGTGCAATTGCTGCCGGAGTAAGGCGTATTGAAGCGGTTACAGGTGCTCGCGCCGATAAATACATTAACGACCAGATAAAAACACTAAAGAGTATTAAAGAGACAATTAAAGGCTCGAAAGATATTTTAAGCGGTGTAATGAACCTAATTAAAGAACACTCGGAACTGTCGAAACAACTCGAAGCTTTTCAGCGCGAAAGCTTAAAAATAATTAAAGCGAACCTGAAAAGTAAAGTCTTGCTCGAAAAAGGGGTTAATATTATTGCCGACAAAATTATTGTCGATAATGCAGGAATGGTAAAAGATATTGCATTTCAGTTAAAAGGAGAAATTGAGAATCTGTTTCTCGTTATTGGAGCCGAGATTAATGGCAAACCTCATTTAACAATAATGATATCGGAAAATATTGTTGCCGAAAAAGGGTTAAATGCCGGGCAAATTGTACGCGAGGCAGGCCGCGAAATTAAAGGTGGCGGCGGCGGACAACCATTTTATGCTACCGCAGGCGGAAAAGATATTTCGGGGTTGCAAAACGCAATCGACAAAGCACTTACTTATTTAAAATAAAGAAGAACTCTTGGGCTTCAACATACTGTAAAATAAACTCGGTATAAATTTGAAACACGGTTATTACTCAGCAAGTTAACTAAGAATAAATCACTGACTATCTGCTTATTACTTACTGTAACCAACCCCAAGCTTGCCATCGTCATTCCTTTGGAGAAAGCATCGAGCTATAAAAAAAAATCAACGATTTGATGATTGATAATATAAATTACTACAAGTATTTATATTTTTAATTTAAGGAAACATAGTATACTTTTAGTTGACATAGAAGTTGTTTAAAGTTAACTATCAAGTTATCAATCAACAACAAAATGTTAAAAAGAAAGAATGAAATAAAATAATCGAAACTCA
>JALUZN010000469.1 GCA_027011835.1 Draconibacterium sp.
TTGCATTGAACAGAGAAAAAACACCCGACAAAGAGCAGGTATTAAAAATTTTAGACAGTTTTGAAATTTCTGAAACACTACTCTCAAAAAAGGTTAAAGAGATTTCGGGAGGGCAAAAACAGCGAATTATTTTGGCAAGTTGTATGTTGCTGCAAAAACCGGTTTTGCTTTTCGACGAGCCAACTTCGGCACTCGACGAAAGCATAAAACAGCGCGTAAGCAATTATATTCTTAGCCGGAAAGATTTAACCGTTATTGCAGCTTCGCACGATAAATATTGGATTGAGAACTCTGATTTGGTTATTCAACTCTAGAAAAAACAGATGGAAAAAGTTATCGATATAAATTATTTCGAACTCTTTTCGGGATATGCATTAATGCTGATACCGGTCTTTATTTTATGGTATTACAAAACCGGGTTGGTAAAAGACACGCTTGTTGCCACCGCAAGAATGACGGTACAACTTTTACTTGTAGGCGTTTACTTAGAGTATATTTTTAAACTAAACAGTGCACTCGTAAATGTAATCTGGGTTTTTATAATGTCTATAATTGCTTCTTATACAATCATTCAACGCAGTGGGTTAAAATATAAGTTGTTTTTAATTCCGGTAATATCGTCCGGAATAATTAGCATTGCCATTACCGATGCCTATTTTTTAGGATTGGTTATTAAACTCGATAATGTTTTCGATGCACGTTATTTTATTCCGGTTACCGGCATGTTACTTGGAAACACAATTCGTAACGTAATAATTGCCTTAAACGAATACTACAAAAAAATTGACGACGAACAGAATTTATATCGCTGGTATCTGGCAAACGGAGCCACCCAAAAAGAGGCGTTGCAACCTTTTATGCGAGCTGCTTTAAGAATTGCTTTTAACCCGATGATTGCCACAACGGCAATTATGGGATTAATTTCGCTACCGGGAATGATGACCGGACAAATTCTGGGAGGCAGCAATCCGAATGTAGCCGTTAAATACCAGATTATGCTTTTGATTATTATTTTCTCTTCAGCAATTTTAAATGTAGTTCTTACTATTGTATTTTCAAACCGAATTGCATTCGACAGTTTTGGTAATCTTAAAAAAGATATTTTCAGAAAAAGTAAATCTTAATTAAAGTTTGCCAGCATATTAACAACTTGAGCCCGACTCTTAAACAACTATTAATAAACATGTTATAACAGCACTACCCAATTTGGGATTAAATTAATTCGATAATTTATTTACGCGATTTCCCCAATATTTTACGTTTCTCTTTCTTGGTCATCTCCAATCCCCGAATGGAATTAGGGTGAAGAACCGTGTACTCTTTCTCTACATTTAAAATCTCTGTCTCGTTTTCCGAGACACAAAATTCCGGGATAATAAAACGTAAATCGTCGGAGCCCAAACTGTTTTGATAAATAAGCAGTTTGAGTTCGTTTTCGTACGGTGCAATTTTACCAAGCAACTGACCTGCATAAATTTTTTGTGCAACTTTTACCTGTTTCGACACCACATTTTTATAGCAAATTAATGTTCCATCGGGTTGTAAAACAGTAATTGCATTGTTCCAGGTATTGTACCAAAACTGCGGATCGCCACCTTTCATTTGTCCGGCCACCTCCACCACAATACCGTTTCGTGCCGAAAAAACCTGATCGCCAGGGTGAGCTAAAAAACCAAATGCCATCCACGATTTTAACTCTTTGGTTCCCCAAAAACCATCAATCTCTTTCACCTCTTTTGCATGTACTTTTGAGCCCGGTTTAAACGGAATTAAATAGGGAAAATCGAGATTTACTATCGACACCGGATTAGAACGGTATGTTTTAATATGGTAATTAAAACGCGGAACTCCGGCATTTAAGTCGCGCTGAAGTGTAAACAGACTGTTAAACCCGGGGTCGAGCATTTTTACATACGGAAGCGGTTCGTCGAACGTTGTATTTTGCAAATCGGCAAAATCGATATGTAAAAAAAGCGGAAACGGTGCATTGTTGTTTGCACTAAAAATACAATCGCCCAGACTACTATAATCGTACCGTACTTCAACCAGTTGAGCCGAAACAGTTTTAAAAAGTAAAAAAGCGATAACTAAAAAATAGATTCTATTCATCGTTATAATTTTAGTACCAACGGTTATTCATCGTAAATGTTTTCAAAAATAGAAATAATAACTTTGTTTATTCTAACCTGCAACCGAAAATTATTTTCGATACTATTTCAACATTTTTTTGTTTATTTAAAACATGTATTCAAAAGAGGAGAAGAAAAAATTAACAACAGATTTTTGGCAACTTTTTAAACGAAGGTGCGCAGTACACCCCAATTTAAAATTTAAAAAGAAACATTTTATTCTGCACCGCACAAAAATTAAAAGTGTTGCGCTCCGTTTCGAAATTGACAGGAATAGTGCTAAAGTTATTTTGGAACTCCACAATCGCAACGAACGTTTGCGGCTAAAAGCATTTGAAGTGTTAGAAAAATACAAAGCAGTTCTTGAAGAGGGGTTTGAAAGCGGATTACTATGGGAATTTTATTACCAACGCCCCGACAGTGGACAAGAGGTTTGCCGGATTTATACAATTCTCGAAAATGTGGATTTGCATCGCCGGAATCAATGGCCCGACATCTTTAACTTTTTTATTGAAAACATGATTAAGCTCGAGGAAAACTTTTTGCAAATAAGAGATGTTCTTGAAGCCGAATTAAACAATTCAAGGTAAAACCCCGAGGTCACTAAAAGACATCTAAGCAAGTTGCCTTGTTGAAGAAAAAAATAACATTCTCATAAATTTCGAAAAGCTAAGTGGATTGATATAGTATATTTGTACGAAGAAATAACAATTTACACCTACATTAATGAAAACACTTATTGTAAAAAAAGTAACGCCAAATTCGCCTGTTTCGCTGTCTGAAGCCGGAACCCTGCTCGAATCGTCAACAGAACAAGTAGCAATTGATGTTTTAAACTGGGAAAAAGATTTTCCGTATCGGCCGCGATTAAAGTTTCGAATTGCACACACAGGCGACGAAATATGGCTAAAGTATTATGTAAACGAAAAAAATATTCTGGCACAGGAGACCCGTACAAACGGCGATGTTTACAAAGACAGCACCGTTGAATTCTTTATTTCGGTTGATGGCAAAAGCTATTACAATTTCGAGTTTAATTGTATAGGCACCATTCATATTGGACACGGAGAAGGCCGCCACAACCGCACACCTATCGAGCCCGCCATTGCCGAAAAAATTGAAATTGAATCGACTTTGGGAAACCGGCCGTTTGCCGAAAAAAGCGGAAATTTCGACTGGGAAATGATGATTCGTATTCCGATTGAATGTTTTACATTCGATAAATTAGAAACGCTTAACGGATTAAAAGCCACCGGTAATTTCTATAAATGTGGCGACGAAACTTCCGACCCCCATTTTGTTACCTGGAATCCGATTGGAACGGAAAATCCGGATTATCACTGCCCCGAGTTTTTTGGAGTTATTAAATTTGAATAGATTGATTAAAAAATTACTTAATGTCAAGTCAAGTGTTAAATCTTGGATTCGTCATTCCGAACTTGTTTCGGAATCTCTTGATATAGAGAGATACAAATCTGTCGGATGATGGACAACAATGACGGCGCGCCGTATTATATTTGACCTGACACTAACCTAAATAAACAAATTATGATTACCTTTTTTATCGGACTGCTCGTTTTGCTTTTGGGGTACTTATTCTATTCGAAGTTTGTAGAACGTTTTGCCGATGTTGACCCTGCAAGGAAAACACCGGCCTACACCATGGAAGACGGTGTTGATTACATGCCGCTTCCCACCTGGAAAATTTTTCTGATTCAGTTTTTAAACATTGCCGGACTCGGCCCTATTTTTGGAGCTGTGGCCGGAGCAATGTGGGGACCGGTGGCATTTATTTGGATTGCTCTCGGTTCTGTTTTTGCGGGTGCTACCCACGACTTTTTCTCCGGAATGTTATCGGTAAAACACAACGGACTAAGTATTACCGAGATTGTAGGAATTTACATGGGCAATGCCACCAAACAGTTTATGCGCGGGTTTACCGTTATTTTAATGATGCTGGTTGGTGTGGTTTTTATAATGGGGCCGGCTAAAATTCTTTCGGGAATTACACCCGATTTTGCTTCGGTAACCTTTTGGACTTGGATTATTTTTGCATATTATCTGTTAGCAACCATGCTGCCCATCGATAAAATTATAGGGCGAATTTATCCGGTTTTTGGTCTGTCGTTGCTTTTTATGGCAGTGGGTTTAATAACTGCACTTTTTATTAAAGGATATCATATTCCGGAACTAAATTTGGCAAATCTGCATAACTTTCATACCAACTCCGATAAGTTTCCAATTTTTCCGATGCTATTTATTACCATTGCCTGTGGCGCAATTTCGGGGTTTCATTCCACGCAGTCGCCTTTAATGGCACGCTGCATTAAAAACGAAAAACATGGCCGCCCTGTATTTTACGGAGCTATGATTTCGGAGGGTGTGGTAGCATTAATTTGGGCAGCAATAAGTATGAGTTTCTTTGGCGGAATAAGAGAACTAAACGATGTTATGGTAGCCAACAACGAGAATGCCGCATTTATTGTTAACGAAATTTCGAATTCGCTGCTGGGAACATTTGGCGGAGTTCTTGCTCTTTTGGGTGTGGTGGCCGCACCAATTACTTCGGGCGACACAGCATTCCGGAGCGCACGGTTAATTGTTTCCGACTTTCTAAAATTCAATCAAGGCCCAATAAAGAACCGGCTATTTATAAGTATCCCTCTTTTTGTAATCGCATTTCTTCTTACCCAAATCCATTTCGGAATTATATGGCGGTACTTTGCCTGGTCGAACCAAACGCTCGCAATGATTGTGCTTTGGGCAATCTCTGTTTTTCTTCTTCAGGAAAAAAAGCTTTATTGGATTGCGCTGATTCCGGCACTTTTTATGACCGCAGTAACAACAACTTACCTTATGCTGGCCCCCGAAGGTTTTTCGCTCCCGAAAGAAGTTTCGTATCCGGCAGGTTTAGCTATAACACTAATGGCTTTTATCGGATTTTTCGTTTATAAACGAAAATATTTTAGTTAATCGCGTTAATTGAAGATAAAGGAATGAGAATATTTAGCGACATATTTTGAGATGATCGGAAATAGAATACTATCGGGAAAGTATTACGAAAATAATAAGTTAAAACAGTATAAAACGATAAATCTGGGGTATGCTTTTTTTACTTATCTTCCATGGAGTTTAAATATGAGGTGACATATACATTATGCTCAAGCTGAAAAAACATAAATAATGGAAATAAAAGAACAATATGAAGAATTGACAAAAAAATTGAAAAGGGTTGTCCCCTTTCCAGCCTTCCCTATAAGAGAACTTGTTCACGAATTGCGAAAAAAGGGAAAGTCAATAACGCTAAAAAGTGAGTTGATTGTAAAAGATGTTTTTAATAGTGGAGATATTTCAGGAATTATTTGTACGCTTGAGCAGGAAAATGATGAAGTCATTGCTTGTGGACTAACCCATTTGATTATTTCAACGAACCACCCGTTATTTAAAGAAATTCGTGAATATCAGAAGGAAAG
>JALUZN010000470.1 GCA_027011835.1 Draconibacterium sp.
AAACATTGATTAATAAAGTTAAATACTCCTGCTTATATGAGTCCAGAATAGGAAGAAAGAACTCCATCGAACTAATGCAAACACAGTATTAAGTTGACGCTAATGCGATGTACATCGGGATTGATTCCATTGGACTTCAGCTATTTTTCATACCATAGCTTTGGCTGTGCTATAAAAACCGAGCTTTGCCAATGAAATCAACCTGTCACTCTCGAAAATCCCCTTTAACTTTAAACAACTTTATTTAAAAGATTTACATTGTCGTTAACAACCTGTACCTATTTGTGAATATTTATTTTTGGAATTAATATGTTTAAAAATCCATTTAATTAGTTTTGTATATCGAAATTTTCCTCGCAGGATATTTCGAAAAGAATTATTTAAACCCGTATAAAAATGAGGCAGTATTTAAATTTATTGGAAACAATTCTTGAAAAGGGGACAAAAAAAGAAGACCGTACCGGAACCGGAACAATTAGCCGGTTTGGTCATCAAATGCGGTTCGATTTAAGCGAAGGCTTTCCAATTATTACCACAAAAAAGTTGCATCTGAAATCGATTATTCACGAATTGCTTTGGTTTTTAGCCGGCGACACAAATATTAAATACCTTACCGATAACGGTGTGCGAATATGGAATGAGTGGGCCGACGAAGATGGCGGGCTTGGGCACATTTACGGTTATCAGTGGCGCAGTTGGCCAACACCCGATGGAAACCACATCGATCAGATTAGTAATATTATCGACTCCATTCAAAACAATCCCGACTCGCGGCGACACATTGTAAGTGCATGGAATGTAGGCGAGTTAGATAAAATGAACCTGCCGCCCTGCCACATTCTTTTTCAGTTTTATGTGGCCAACGGAAAACTCTCGTGCCAGTTGTATCAACGCAGTGCCGATATTTTTCTCGGGGTTCCGTTTAATATTGCATCGTACGCATTGCTAACAATGATGGTGGCACAGGTTACCGGATTGCAGCCGGGCGAATTTATTCACACGCTGGGCGATGCACACATCTACTCGAACCATATCGAGCAGGTTAAGTTACAACTTACGCGCCAACCGTTTGCTTTGCCACAAATGAAAATTAATCAGCAGGTTAAAAGTATTTTCGATTTTAAATACGACGATTTCGAACTTGTAAACTATCAAGCGCACCCACATATTAAAGGGAAAGTAGCTGTTTAATAAATAATTATGATTCAAAAAAACATTTCAATAATAGTGGCCATTGCCGAGAATTTTGCCATTGGCAAAAACAACGACCTGCTTTTTCATCTGCCCAACGATTTAAAACATTTTAAAGAAATTACCAGCGGGCACACCATTATTATGGGGCGCAATACGTTGCTTTCGTTGCCAAAATGGCCCCTGCCAAACCGGCGACACATTGTTATTACCGATAAAAAAGATGATGTTTTTGAAGGTTGCGAAACTGTTTTCTCGATTGATGAAGCCATTGAAAAAGTAAAAAACGAAGCGGAAGCTTTTGTTATAGGTGGCGGAATGATTTACCGTCAGTTTTTCCCCATTGCCGGGAAACTCTATTTAACATTGGTACATAAACCATTCGATGCCGATGTTTGGTTTCCCGAAATCGACTACTCGGAGTGGAAAGAAATTTCGCGCGAAGATTTTCGCGATGAAAAAAACGGATTTAACTATTCGTACCTGAATTTAGAACGGAAATAAAAATTCAAAATTTATTTAAAAGTTGTGGAGATACACGTTTGAGTTTACATTATCCGTTTGTAAAAAACCTTATTTCAATAAAAAAACCTCTTAGTGGCCGTTGTAATTCCCATTCGGGAACAACCTTATTAACCTTATTTTTGCAGATAGATTTTTTTAGTCTCCTATATTGAATATCGAATGATGTATTTTGAATTTCGATTTAAGAATCTATGGCTACAAAATATTTGTAGCCCCGAGATTTATCTCGGGGATTGTGAATACGCGCAAAATCGGGCTTCAGTCCAACTTGTTCAGAATCTGGGCTAAAACCCAATGTTGTTGGGTTGCCTGTTTACCGTTGGATAAATCCAACGGCAAAGGATTTTCTTATAACACAGCAAATTCCAAATTTCAATTTAAAATCTGTGAATCTGTGGATTTTAATTTTCAGATCACTATTGTCCGGGATAATTATTTAGATTGCTTCTCCTCGTTCCTCGTCATCGCAATGACGTTAATTTCAGATATTTGCCAGATTAAGGAACACTAAGAATAACTTCTTTCGCAAAGCAAGCCCAAACACGTACAATCAATATACAACTGGCGTCATTGGTAGCCCAGCGAAGCAATCTCATATTTTAAACGGACACCAATGTATCTAATTATATTTTGCGTGTTTAATTGTTTTTCCGCCGACACTTTTTAAACCTTTGAGAACTTTATGAGTCTATTTCTCGTAAGTCTTTTTTAACCAATACTTTAAAATTAACTATTATGAAACTAAAAATTTTATTCTCTACATTAATTGTAGCCCTGCTTATTGTGGTTTCGTGCCAAAAGGAGGTTACAAAGAACACTGCGAAAATTGATAACGAAGCCCTTGCTACTGTTGCCGATGAGGTTATTGCTGATATTGATTTTGCCACTCTTTTAAACGATGTTGATGACGGCCTGTTTTGGGGCGACACCGGTTTTACGATGTTTAAATCGGCTGAAATTACCAACGAGCATTGTTGGGATAAAAAAACGAAAGTTGAGGAGGGAAACAAAATTATTGTTACTCTTGAATTTACCGGCAATTGCGAAAAAGAGGGGACAATTATAATTGAATACTTAAAACCGAACGACAAAAACGGCGTTCGTAAAAAAACAATAACGTACGATAATTTTACCCGGAAAGGTGTAACTTTTAACGGAACAAAAACAATAGTTCGTGGAAAAGGCGACTACAACATTAAAGGCGAAATGACCATTGCAAGGTTAAACGACGAGGGTGTTGAAGTAACAATTACGCGCAATTATCAACGGGAGGTACACTGGCTATGCGGATTGGATACACGCAAAACACGGGACGACAATATTTTTAAAATTACCGGAACAACCGAAGTGGAGAAAACTGTTGGCGATGAAAAAACATCGTACTCACGCAAAATTTTAAGACCACTGTTGGTTGTTAAAGCGTGCGAGTTAAAAATACAAGCCGGAGTTGTAAAAGTTGTAAAAGGCGACGGAACCGAAATTACCATCGATTATGGTAAAGCACCCGAAAAAATTGAGTGTGGTGCAACATTCGAATGCAGTCAAAAGTTTACCGTTACAAAAGACGGGGAAACATACGATATGGAACTGGTTGACGGGAAACGGGTAAAAGTGTCGGATAACGAATAATATACTCAACCCATTTCGCTTTTGGGTTTGAATAAAATTATAAAGAGAGTAAAAAAGGAGGCAAAACAGCCTCCTTTTTTTATGGTAATAACGTACCTAAATTTGCAAATTTATGGTTGTAATCGTCAATCGATGCCTGAATTACTTCCAACGCTTCTTCAGCACCATAAGTGGCAGTAATTTCTGTATCACTCTCTTGCCCCGGCATATCTTTATAGGTTAAAAAGTAGTGCTCTAACCGCTTTATAACAATGCCCGGCACATCGCTAATGTCTTTCATCTCTCCATAAACCGTATCGTTCAGTAAAACAGCAATAATTTTATCGTCGGCCTGTTTTCCGTCAATCATACGAAACCCTCCAATGGGGCGTGCATTAACGAGCAAATCGCCGTGGGCAATATTTTTTTCGGTTAAAACGCAAATATCAATGGGGTCGCCATCGCCCATAATTCCTGTGCGATTGGTTTTTTTACTACAGTAATCGCCTATTCGTTTGCCGCAGAATGTTTGAGGAATAAACCCGTAAAGCGCAGGAACAACATTCGAAAACTTTTGTGGACGGTCAATTCGTAAATAACCACTGTCTTTGTCAATCTCGTATTTTACCGTATCGGTAGATACCACTTCTATAAAAGCGGTTAGCTCTTTGGGAGCTTTGTCGCCAATATGAACTCCGTGCCAGGGATGCGACTTATAACGAAGTCCCATCAATCGTCCTATAGGATCTGAAATTCTGTCTGCCATAATATTCTTTTTAGTTTATAAATACAACCGATAATTCTGAATATAGTTCAATACAAATATAGTTTATTGAAATTCTCATTTCACCATATTTGTGAAAATAATAAACAATTCTCTTATCAAGTTGTTTTGAAAGTATTGAAGTTTGATAAAAAAATCAGTTATAAAACATTCATGATAAAGATTTCATACACAGGAGCATGATTAAGTTAAAGCACTAATTCTCTTGTCTTGTGTCTTGATTCTTGTATCGTGATTCTAAATTTTAGCATATGAAAAACAGAAGAAATTTTATTAAAAAAGGAGCTTTATTGGCTTCGGCAGCAATGGTTTCAGCAACGGTATTTGCAAAATCCGAATCGGAGAAAAAGAAAAGTATTAATCTGCCCGGATTAGTTTTTACTGAAGAGAGCCAGGGAAAGTGGGAAGGAAAAGCAGGGAGCCATGTTCCAATTGTTACGGTTAACGGAAACAAAGTAAAATTGTTAACGAAACACGGTATGAGCAACTCCCATTATATTGTTAGGCACACATTGGTCGATAAAGCCGGAACAATGATTGGGGCAAAAACTTTTTCGGGCGATGATGCAAAAGCCGAATCTACATTTGAACTTCCGGCAGGTTATAAAGGCAAACTTTTTGCCACAAGCTTTTGCAATAAACACGACTTTTGGGTAAAAGAGTTTGACGTGTAATTTTTGGCTGTGATTTACCGGGTTTAAAAGTCCAACTTACTTGGTGGATTCTGCTTAGTAATTAGTGATAAGCGCAGATTGTTTTGTAGGAATCTCTATGGGACAATCTGCGCCAGCATGAGATTAATATATTTCCAAATTCGATTTATAAGATTAGTGTATCTCGAAACTAATAGCAGTCCAATCATCCTTTCTAGTCTGCTTTACCTTAGCAGTAAAATGAGTTCGAATCATTGCTCCGAAAGCATTTTGGCTGTCAACATAACTTTTAACGGTATAGACTTGTCCATTTCTTGTTACATGTTCGGATGGGCCACTCCAAGGAAATTTTGCAGTACTAGGACTTACTAATGATTCTTTAACTGCCATAGTTACTATTGTCCAAGCACCTATGCTATTGTCGATATTTTTCCATGCATTTGCTCTTTTTTCTTTGGCTTCAATTTTCCTTAATTCTATTTCTTTAAGTTGGTTTTTCGATAATGGGGAATCTTGAAGATACTTGCTTGCACACCACCCCAAGTTTCGATTGTTTGAATTTAATATTTGAGTGAATCCATTTTTTTGTTCACCCTTAGTAGTTACTTTTTCATTAGGTTTTAAAACTTTTAATACTCTACTTTTTTCATTTGGTCTTTTTCTTACGTTAAGTGAGGACTTAGAATATTTTATTACTGTGTTGGAAACGTTTTTTGATTTAACATCATTGTTGTTGCTTTGGTAGCTTTTATTTGTTGGCTGGTAATTGCTTTTAGGGGTATTTATAATTCCAACAACAAGGGCAATAAAAAATATAACTAATATTAAT
>JALUZN010000471.1 GCA_027011835.1 Draconibacterium sp.
TTTCGGTATTTTCCCAACTGTTTTTATTGCTCCATTTTTTCTCGGCTAAATAGAATACAGCAGGTAAAACATAAAGTGTAATAATTGTTGCAAACAGCAATCCGTAAACAATTACTGTTGCTAATGGGCGTTGAACATCGGAGCCAATACCGGTTGACAACGAAGCGGGTAACAATCCGAGTATTGCCACGGTAGCAATCATTACAATTGGTCGAAACCGATGGCGCGTTCCTTCAATAACCGCTTTTTTCAAATCCATTCCCTCTTTTCGCAGGTCGTTAATATGGGCAATCATAATAACTCCGTTTTCTATTGAAACACCAAAGAGCGAAATAAATCCAACGGCCGAAGATACATTTAACGACATTCCGAAAACATTCAATGCAAGCATTCCGCCAAAAAGGGCGAGCGGCACAACACCCATTAAAATTGCAGCTTGCCGGAATTTTCCAAAAGCTCCGAACAACAATAAAAACATAATGGCAAGTGCCAGCGGAATAATCATTTGTAAACGTGCGTAGGCACGATTCTGATTTTCGAACTGGCCACTCCATTTTAAACTATTTTTGGTGTGGTCGAACTCAACATTGTCATTTATTTTTTCTTTTGCCTCATTTAAAAACGTGGTTAAATCGACACCCCGCAGGTTAATTCGCAGAGTAATGTAGCGTTTATTCATTTGGCGCGTTATGTAACTTGCTCCTGTACTTAGTTTTATGTCGGTAACCTGCGACAAGGGAATTTTTGCTCCGGTTGCCGAAGTTAACATCAGATTTCCAATCTTTTCGGGAGTGTTCCTGCTCTCTTCTTTGTATCTGCAAATTACATCGTACACCCGTTCTCCAATAAATATTTGTGAGATAGCTTTTCCGCCCACGGCCACCTCAATCAGCTCCGAAACATCGGAGACATTTAGTCCGTATTGTGCAATTTTATCGCGGTTAGCATGAATTTGCAGTTGCGGCAGCGGTGGTTCCTGGTCGATAGCGAGGTCGGTAGCTCCTTTTATTGTTTTAAGTTGTGTTAAAACTTCTTCTGCTATACGCCGGTTTTCTTTAAAGTCTTCGCCATAAATTTTTATTGCCAAATCGCTGTGGGTTCCAGCAATTTGGTCCATTACCATATCGATAATCGGCTGCGAAAAGCCAACCGTATAGCCGGGCATTGTCGCTAATTCGGCTGCCATTTTTTCTATCAATTCGCTTTTTGTCATTCCACTTTCCCACTCATCGTAGGGTTTTAACCCGATTGAACACTCGATGTGCGATTTCGAGAACGATTCGGCACCTTCGTCGTCGCGGCCGGTTTGAACCATAACATAGGTAACTTCGTCGTATTTAATTATCCGGTGACGTAGCGTGTCGCTCATAGCTTTCGAACGCTCGAGCGATATTCCTGGAGGCAACTGAACTTGTAGCCAAATTGAACCTTCGTCGAGTTCGGGAAGGAAATCTTTTCCTACGGTAAACGTTAAAACAATTGCCGCTACAAAAACAATAATTAACGGTGCAAATACTTTTTTGGGCTTTTCTAAAATACGGGCCGTCTGACGATGGTACATATTTGTTAACTTTTCCATCCACCGGTTGCGATATGTTTTTTGCGGTTTCTTATAAATAATATATGCCAATCCCGGAATAAGCAATAGCGAAACAAGTAGTGCACCAAGCAAAGCATAACCAACCGTAAAGGCCATTGGAGTAAAAAGTTTTTTCTCAATTCGCTCGAATGCAAAAAGAGGAAGATAAGCTGTAATTATTATTATTGTTGAGAAAAAGATTGGTCTTGCTACTTCCAGTGCCCGTTTAACAATCGATTTCTCATCCAGTTCCTGCTCAGGATTATCTTCCCGTTTTTTTAATATGGTCTCCATCATAACAATGGCACCTTCTACAATAATTCCAAAATCGATAGCTCCTAACGACAACAGGTTGGCAGGAACATCGGTAAGGTGCATTAAAATAAATGCAATGAGCAACGAAAGCGGGATAGTTATTGCCACAAGCAAAGCACCTCGCCAGCTACCAAGAAAAATAATGAGAACGGCTATTACCAAAAACATTCCGAGTAGCAGGGTGTGCGAAACCGTATCGAGTGTGGTTTGTACCAAATCGGTTCTGTCCATAAACTCGTGTATGGTAACTCCTTCGGGCAAGATTTCATTGTTTAACTCGTCGACCGCAGCATGAATTCCGGCAAGAACATGCGAAGGGTTTTGATGACGCAAAAGCTGAACAATGCCTTCTATACCATCGGTATAATCGCGCTGACGGTCGGTGTAGCCAAGTACTCCTTTTCGTTCTAGATTCCCATATTTCAGTTTTCCAAGGTCGCGCAAATATATAGGAACTCCGTTTTCGGTTTTTACAACAACAGCACCTAAATCTTCGAGGTTTTTTACCAGTCCTATTCCGCGAATTACATAAGTGAGGTCGCCTCTGTTTAGCATACTTCCCCCGGCATTCGAGTTGTTGTTTTCAATTTTCTCAATCACATCGGAAATCGATAAATTGTATTGTTGAATTTTAAGCGGGTCGATTTCGATTTGAAACTGTGTGGTAATTCCTCCAAAATTACTTACGTCGGCAACACCCGTAACTTGCTTTAATCGTGGAATAATTACCCATTTATGCAGTTCGGTGAGTTCGCGTAAATCGTGATTGTTGCTTTCTATTATGTACCTGTAAATTTCGCCTGTTGGCGAAGTAAGTGGATTTAGTCCAGGAGCGGCATCGTAAGGTAAATCTACCTCTGCAATTCGTTCCTGTACACGCTGGCGCGCCCAGTAATCGTCAACTCCATCTTCGAAAACAAGCAATATTGCCGAAAGTCCGAAACTGTTTTTACTTCGCATTACATGAAGTCCCGGCAAGCCGTTTAAGGCACGTTCGAGAGGAATACTGATTTGTTGTTCAATCTCTTCAGCTGCCAGTCCCGGAACCTGAGTAACCACCTGCACCGTAACGTCGGCAATGTCGGGGTAAGCTTCAATCGATAATTGTTTCCACGAATAATATCCAAAAATGGCGAGCAAAAAAAACAGCGCCACCATAATCCATCTGTGCTGAATTGCGGCAAGAATAATCTTCTTCATAATCTGTTAATTTTGCTCAAGTAAAAAATATCCGCCACTTGTAACCACCTGTTCTCCGGGTAATAGTCCGCTTTTTACAAGCAATCTGTTGTTCGATGCACCGGTAACCGAAACAGTACGTTTTACAAACTTGTTTTTGTCGATAGCCACATATACAAAATTGCCGGCCTCTTTTTGAAAGACCGATGATGCAGGTACTAAAATATTATCGGTCATCTCCTCAATAAATCCAACCGAAACGTACATTCCGGGTTTTAAAGAGTGGTCGCTGTTGTCGCACTCAATAAATACCTGCACTGAGCGGGTCTCTTCGTCGAGTAAATCGCTGATGTAGTAAATTTTTCCTTTATAGCATTTATCGGAAATGGCCGCAGCTGTTATTTCAATCTCTTCCGAAACATGTATTGAGCTAATGTCTTTCTCTTTAACCTGCCCCACAATCCAAACTTTACTCAGCTCGGCAACTTTAACAACCGGCTCGGCATCTTCTTTTAAATATTGGCCAATAACAATGTTGTTGGCTACAATGGTTCCCGAAATGGGAGAATGAACAACAAGCGGTTGCCCTAAAACCAATTCGTCGGGGTCGACTTTATAAACTTTTAAGCTGGCAATTACATTTTCATAGTCGCGTTTATACACTTCGTAATTTACTTCGGCCTCTTCCAAATCTTTTTGAATTCCAACACCGTTTTTGTATAAATCTTTCTGACGTTTCAGATTTTTTTCGGCAAGAATCATCTCCTGTTTTACCTGATAATACATTTTACCTACTTCGTAAATGGATGGCGAACTGATGGCAAAAACAGGTTCGTCTTTTTTTACATATTGCCCGAGTTTTACAAACGACTTTGTAATTCTTCCTGAAAAAGGGGCTGCAATTTCGGCATAATTGGTAGGTATTGCCTGTACAATACCAAATGTTGAAACATTTCCGCGGTAGGGCTCTTTGGCAATTTTTATTGTTTTTATTTTTTTTAGAAGGTTTGAGTTTTTAGAAACTATAATTGTGTCGCCCGAAATTTGAATCCGGTTAGCCGGCTTTTGCCTTTTATTTTCCGACGTACAGGAAATTAATAATACAATTGCGGCAAAAAAAAGAAATTTTGTCATTCTTCCGATTTTTAAAATTTTAAACTGGCTCCCTGTGGTAGCCAAAATAGTATGAAAATACTGTGTGAGGATTTTGTTTATAAGAGAGAAAAACCAGAAGAAGGCGGGCCGCGAAGTTGATAACCTACCAGCGAAGTGAGATTGTGAATTGATTCGCTCAATGGAATTAAAAAACTGCTCATTAAAAAACGTCGTGCAGGTAAAAATAGACAACCTGCAAAAACTGTTGTTACAAAATGTGTGATGATATTGATGGTTACTAACTCGCTTTGCGAATGATTGTGTTTTACAGGTTTCCCCGAAGTATCTTTTGCATTCCAGTAAAAATGCGAGTGAACAACCTCTTTCCCGTTTATAACATGCGAATGATAAAAAAGAGTAATACTAAAATAGTACGCTACAAAAAGTAACGTAAGAAAGAACTTTAGAACTATTTTATATCTATTATTCAAATTACAAGTTTAAAAAACCATTGATTACAACTGCAAAAATAGAATTATCTTTAAATAACGTTTATATATTCTCGATTTTACCACGGAACAAACGAGATTTTTCTCGAAACGAGATTTTTCCCATTATTAAACCTGACAAAATATACTCCTGGAACATTCCCGTTCATATCGATTTTAATTTTTCGTTCATCCACTTTTTCTATCTGAAAATAGATGTTTTGCCCAATTATATTTACCACCGAAACCTCTTTGGTTTCAATTTCCTTACCGGCTTCAACTGTTATAATTCCTGTTGACGGATTGGGGTACACAATTATTTCCATCGGGTTATTTACAATTGGAGTATCGCTTGGCGAATCGTCGATGTTACAAGCCACCAGCTCGATAACATTAGCCATTGATTGATAACCCGAAGTAAAGTCTTCGAAATTTCGCCAGTTTTCGTTTTGTTTATAATAGAAATAGTTGTCGGTGTTTGGCCCGCGCAACGATTGATAGATGGCAAATGAGTCGGTGGGTTGAGTGTTGCTCATTTCGAACCCTACAAAGAATGTGTCGGCAGGCTCAACCACATCGTCGAACCCAATATAATTCATGGCTCCCTCAAACAGGTCTTTAATTTGAACTTTTTTTGAATAGATTAATTCTTCAGGTGCATTTGTACCGTTGTACACTTTTATTGTTATCTCGCTGTTGGAGTCGCTACTCGCTGTTTTTATTAATCCCACTCCCAGCGAAATACCGTCGAGTTGTTCGTTGCCGGAAATTGAAAATCGCTCGGTAAATTCTGTAACTCCCGTACTGTTTGTTCCGCCCCAATATCCGGCAAACGGGCCTGTAATATCAATCTGAACCAATTTATATTTATCATCGTCATTAAGATTTGTAAAAGCACCGCAATACTCTTCTTTCTCGTAAAAACGTTTTCCGTTAAGTGTTTTGACATCTGAATTAATGGGGTCTAACCAGTGTTTTAATTGTAATGAATCTTCCGACTTGTAATCCCAAGAAAGGGCAAATCGTTCGAAATAATCTTTCACCGGATTTCCGCAACTTGCGATTCCTCCTGTTAAAGTGCCAATAATATTTTTGTTTTTGTCGAATAACGGGCCACCCGACGAACCAACTTCGGTAACTCCTTCATCCCAACGAGCAATCTTTAAAAACCCGTTTTTTATGTAACTACTTGTAAAGTCGCTTATTGAAGGTGCATCGTAATCAAGTGCAATTTTTTTAATATCGCCCTGCGGATGATGAATGCTTGCCGAAGAATCGCGCAACTCAACCGTGCGTTCCCAACCCGCAAAATAGGGACGGTAATTTGGAGGAGGAACAAGAGTTAATTCGGCCAATGCAAAATCGAGACTGTCGAATTGGGCTTTCATAATTGCCCCCGAAACCGAATTGCGTGGGTCGCCATCGAGGGGTGCACAAAACGGGCTTTCGTAATTAAATACATAAACCGAAGTTTCAGCATATTCCCACTTGTCGTAACAGTGCGATGCCGAAATAATATAGGGCTTCTCGTCTTCGGCCGTATTATTAACTAACGAACCGGTACAAATTTCTACACCGTTTACAATTATTCTGCACACCGAGTTTTTTACTTCGCTCCATTTGTCGCCCAAATCGCAATTTATATCGATATTGCATTCTCCGGCGGTTTTTCCCATCGGACGGCGGTCTCCCTTTTCTAAAATTCCAACAAAATCGTGATTTACACTTTTTATTTCAAAAGGAATATTTTCAATATCTCTTTCTTTTGTCTCGTATTGAACCGTAATTTCATCGCCTGCAATAGGTGCCACTGCAAATTTCCCCGAAGTTTTATTGTTAACCGGTGTAAACGCACCAAGAACTGTATTTTCGTTAAAAATAAATAGTCGCGAATTTTCGGGCAGCTTAAACCGGTTAAAGATGAGGTTGAGAGATTTGGCTCCCTTCGAACGTATTTTTAGTTTCCAGCACAATGTTCCATCATCGGCAACCAACCACTCTCCCGAGTTTTTGGGAGTTAAACTCACGTTAAAAGCGTAGGCAAATTTTAAAGGTTTTAATTTATTCTCGGATGATGAGGAGACAACACTTTTTTTTAAAATTTTCAAATCGAAAGATGGCATTTCTACTACCTTGCTAACTGAACTTTTTAGATGAACCGCTTTAAGAGGATCTCCTCCTTGCGATACCTGCCCCCGGCTATTGAAGGTTAGAAACAGACCAACAATAACAAATAATAAAAAAGCGCGCATAAAAGATTATTTTTAGCAAATATATCAATTCTAATCGTTTAGCGTAAAATATTGCTTAAATAAACATCGCTTTTATTTCAACAAATTCAATATTTAAATGTTATTTCTTAAAAGTTGTTTAATTTGAGAAAAAATAATGTTCAACTAAAAACGAATAAAATGAGAAGGAAAAAAATTATTTCGGTTGCTATCGCTCTGTTTTTAATTGTTTCAACAGCTGTAATTGCTGCAAATAAACCAGCAAAAACAAAGGCAAATAAAATGCCCGACAACGTTCATGCAATTATAAAAAAATCGTGTTTTGGATGCCACAACACCAATTCGCAAAATGAGGATGCGAAAGAAGATTTGGATTTTAATAAATTGGAGGGGCTTTCGAAAATGCAAAAAATAGGTGCTTATAAAGACATTATCGATGTTGTGGAAGAGAATGAAATGCCTCCGGAAAAGTTTGTTCAAAAACATGCTGACAAAAAGCTGACTGCCGCCGAGAAAAAGACATTAATCGATTGGGCAAAAAAAGAGGCTAACGCATTAATGAAGGCGAAAAAATAAAGAGCGGTTATGCGAAAAATATTCCGTATCGTTATTTTTATCTTGTTTGGCATATTTATTATACTTCAGTTTTTTCAGCCCGAAACAAACAGAGGCGAGGTAACTTCCAATCATATTTTTAATCAGGAGGCAATTCCCGATACTGTGAAAATTCTTCTTAAAAATGCATGTTTCGATTGTCATTCTAACCAAACAAACTATTTGTGGTACAATAAAATTGCTCCTGTTTCGTGGTTGGTAAACAAACATATTGTGGCGGGGAAAAAAGAGCTTAATTTTTCGGATTGGGGGAAATTAAACGCAATAGATAAAGTTTCGGCGCTCGGAGACATTTACGACGAAGTTGAAAGAAAAAAGATGCCATTAAAAGAGTACACTGCTATGCACAAAAAAGCAAAACTATCAGACGAGCAGATAAAATTACTCTGCGATTGGACAGAAGAAACAGGAGCAAAAATAATGAGCTCGCTTTCGGAATAATTTTAATAGGTAATACTTTTTGTATTGAACATAAATACTTAACTCACATAGTTTTATTTACGGGGTAAGCATCTTTATTCCATTTTCTTATTGTACTAAAATTATTTCACCTGCAACACTTTAAAATTTTATATTTGCATTTACTAAAACACAATTATTATGAAAGTATTAGTAATGTACGTCGATGAGTTTGGGTATTCTCCTGCCATTAAAAATCTTGAATCGGCAGAAGAAGTTACCGAAGGGAAAAAATACACCGACTCGATTGTTGCCTTTATTCAGGTTGAAGAGAGCGATGAGGAGAAAACCGTTACCAGCAGGGAGAAGAAACTGGTAAACCATTTGAAATGGACGGCAAGAAAGAACAATTGCAAAAAAGTAATTTTGCATTCGTTTGCCCATCTTTCCGACTCGAAAGCATCGGTTGAGTTTACGAAAGAGCTATTCGATAAAGCGGAAATACGACTTCAGAATGCAGAGTTTACAACGACACAAACTCCGTTTGGTTATTTCCTCGACCTCGAAATTAAAGCTCCCGGATATTCGCTGGCGCGAATTTGGGCAACGTTATAAATTTGCATTTTCCAGCTATCCCCGATGGCCAATAAGAAAGAATTCGGATTGTAATTTCGTTATCATTGTTTTCGCTACTTTTGCACGAATAAATTAATAAATATGAAGTTTGAGGATTATTCCATTTCGTTCGAAATAAAAAAGAATTTAGCAAAAAACGATTTTCGTCGTCCTACCGATATTCAATACAAAGCCATTCCACCCATTTTAAAAGGCGAGGATGTTTTAGCAATTGCACAAACCGGGACGGGAAAAACGGCTGCTTTTGCCATTCCTGTAATCTATAAAATTCAGAAAGCAAAAAAGGCAAAACGTGCCAGTGGAATACAATGTTTGGTAATGGCGCCAACACACGAACTGGTACAACAAATTACCGAAGTTTTCGATTCGCTGGCACATAAAACCGGGGTAAAAAACACCGGAATTATTGGCGGTGTTGAACAGGCTCCTCAAATCGATAAACTGGAAAGTGGAGTCGATATTTTGGTTGCAACTCCGGGGCGGCTATTCGATTTGGTAAGTCAAGGTTATATTCGGTTACACCGCACCGAGATTTTAGTTTTGGACGAAGCCGACCATATGCTCGACCTTGGTTTTATTAAAGATATTAACGATTTAATTCGTTTTCTTCCCAAAAAAAGGCAGACACTTTTTTTCTCGGCAACCATTAATCAGAAGATTAAAAAGCTTGCCTATTCGTTGGTTCACAAACCCATTCGTATTCAGGTTTCACCCAAAAATCCGGTGGCTAAAAATATCGACCACAAAGTTGCTTTTATTGAAATGGACGATAAACGTGCCTTTTTAGAGCGACTTGTAAACGAAAACCCCGAAGCAAAAATTTTGGTATTTGTACGAACAAAAGTGCGATCCGAACGGGTGAAAAAAGCGATGGAACGGGTTGAAATAAAGAGCGAAACAATTCATAGCGACAAAGAGCAAAAAGAGCGCACGGTAACACTCGACCGGTTTAAACGAGGATATATAAAACTGCTGATTGCCACCGATGTTAGTGCCCGTGGAATTGATATTCCGAGTGTTGATTTTGTTGTGAATTACGACCTGCCCGAAGTTGCCGAAAACTACGTGCACCGCGTTGGCAGAACGGGGCGCGGAAAGAAAAAAGGACAAGCTGTTTCGTTTTGCAGTACCGACGAAAAAGAGATTTTATCTGAAATAGAGGACTTTCTTGGGAAAGAAATTGCGGAGCTTGAGATTGAAAAAGATGCCTACCGCGAAACACTCGATTTTACAAAAGATACCGACTACAACTGGAAAAAACTGATAAAGGACAACGAAAAAGAGGTGAGGAAATTAAAAGAGAAAAAGAAAAAAAAGAAGTGATGCCGGAGAAGTAATAACTTTTAACTTCAAACAAACGACTGTTACTTTGTGTCTTTCTCTAATTTTCGTATCCAAATATTTCGTAGTTCGGAAGTGGTAATCCAACTACAAATTCCAAATGGTTTCGATAGTTCAACCTCGGGGCGTACATATAATTCGTGTCCGCGATAATCGAAATCTACCAACTTCTCCCCGTCAATCCAGACAACTATTTTCTTGCCGGTAACCCGTAGTTTTATTTTGTACCATACATTTTTATCGAACCGCTTTAATATTTTTGTAGCATTGTTTGATGCGTCGGCACCGTCGATACAACTCAACCCTACCACCGGTCCGCCCCAACCACCAATTACCAGCGAGCAAAACTCGTTGTTAACCGGGAAAGTCATTCCGCAAAAGAAATCGTTGCCCGAAGTTTTTCGCGCTTCGAGGTTTACTTCATAATTTACTTCTGGAAATGCTTTTTTATAAGTTACTCCGGTGCACCCGTCGCCAAAATTTAAGACTATTTTTCCTCCGGAAACATCAACAACTCCTTGTGTGCCAAATTGAGTAATTTCCCAACCTTCTAACGAATTCCCGTTAAAAAGATAAGTGCCGTTAACAGCAGGTAATTTTACGCTTTTGGTAACCGGTGGAGCCAACTGTTTTTCCCTATTTCCGGAACACCCCGCGGATAAAAAGATGATAATCAGAATAACTATGTTTCTTGTCACTTTATTCAGCGTTAAATAGTTTCATTCACTTCTACATATAGCTGTGTCGCTTCCACTTTTTTAACCAGAATGGGTTCTCCTTTTTCAATAAAACCATCTTCGGCAACCGCATCGTAAACATCGCCGGCAATTAAAACTTTTCCACCCGGACGAAGAACTGTTTGTGCCACACCGGTTTTCCCTTTCAATTTAAACAACGAAGTTTCGATACTTACATAACCTTCCGAAACATTTTGTACTTTTTTTAGAGCAAGGTTTTTAAATGGCCCCGACTGAGCAGAGAAAACTTTGTTTCCCAAATAGAGTGCAATTACAAATCCCCCGAAAAGCCCTGCTACAACAGTGGCTATGGCAGTTCCCAACCGACCTGTTTCAACGTGCTCGAAATTGAAATTTACATTGTTTATTAAACTTAGTACAAGACTTATAAAAACGAAAACAATTCCTGAAATTCCGGCAACTCCAAAGCCGGGAATTACAAATATTTCGAGGGCAATTAAAATAAGACCTATAAAAAATACCATAATTTCCCAGTTTGCTGCCAGACCTTCTAAATAGAGCGGTGCAAAATAGGCTACTGCTGCAAGAATGGCTACTCCCAATGGAAACCCAATTCCGGGAGACTGCATTTCAAAATAAATTCCGCCAATAATTCCCATTATTAAAAGTCCCGAAATCATTGGATTTACCAGCCAGCCAATTACTTTCTCAATCCAGGTTGGTTGGTACTCGACAATTGTATATTCTTTTACACCAATTTTCTCAAGTACTTCGGGAATATTTTCAGCAGTTCCCTCGCAATACCCGTTTTCAATTGCCTCCAAAGGTGTAAACGTCAGTACCTTCCCAGTGTCGGAAATACCTTTAACAAAAATACGTTGGTCTACCATTGCTTCTGCAATTACCGGGTTGCGTCGCCATTTATATATGGTGTCGGAGCCATTAATAATTGTATCTTTTCCTTGAGCTTCGGCAGTGGAGCGCATGGTAGAACGCATATAACTTTGGTACTTGTCGGGCATGGCAGCTCCGGTTTGGTTTACCACTGTTGCTGCGCCGATACTTCCTCCGGGGCGCATATAAATGCTGTCGCAGGCAATAGAGATTAGTGCTCCTGCCGAGGCAGCATTATTGTCGATAAATACAATAACCGGAATCTTGCTCTCTAAAATTCGGGTACGAATGGAGTCGGCATCTAAAACAGCACCTCCGTAAGTGTTCATGTGGATAAGAAAAATATCGGCATTTAACGAATCGGCCGCATCGAAAGCTTGACTGGTTTGCCGCCAGGTGGCTTTTGTTATTTCCTGTTTGATGTTGAGTTTGTACACCAATTTCTTGTCTGTATTTTGAGCAAAAACAGTTATTGTTGCAAATAGTAAAACTCCAATCAAGATGGTATTAATTAATCGTTTCATAATAATTCGATAAGTTCTAATTTTTTTGCCAATTCTAAAAACTTTTCCATGCCTGCTTTTTTCTGTTTGTCAAAACTAAAACTGATATTCTCAGCAAAATATTCTACGATATTTACATCGGGGAATTTACTTTGTTCTGTTTTAATAATTTTCTGAATGTTTTCAATCCCAAATTTCAGTACGTCATTAAAATTTTTTTCAAATTCAGGAGAAATCTTTTTTGTGGCTGCCCAAACGGCAAAAACAAACGGCAGTCCGGTAAATTTATACCACTCTTCGCTTAAATCATACGAGTATTTATATTTTTTTTCAATATCGAAAACTCTGTCGCCAATTACCACTCCGGCAGTAGTTCCTTTTATCGAGTTATTTTGAAAACCATCGTCGGTATTTTCCCATACAAATTCTTTTTCCCAATAAAATTTTGCCAGAATTCTTGCCAGTAATACCGAACTGCGCGATTGATAATCCATTAAAACGGTTTCAATCTTTTCCAGCGGAACATCGGAAACCAAAACTACAGTTCGCACTTTTCTCACTGCCCCGATACAATAATTGCTTACAATCTGATAGTCGTTTAAGTCTGCTAATCCTGCAACCGGAATCAGTCCCACATCCGACACGCCGGAACTCAAATTAGTAACAATTTTTGCAGGAATATCGAGGCTTATTTCAATGCCGGCAGCTTTATTCCAATTTTTTAATCCGTGTAAAAATGGCTTACTATTTAAATACGATACTATCGAAATTCGTGTTTTTCTCATTCTTCTGTTTTTCCTTTGCTCTTCGCTTTTATACTGCGCTTTCATTACATTGTTGTAATTCATTCGCAAAAAACTCAATCTGCCAATCGAATTTGTTTGAAGTATCAGAGTGACTTTTATAAAAACTTAATCCTTACTCAATAATACAATTCATGGCGAATTTAGAAAATATACTCAAACCACATAGTTTTTCGGTTTTTTGAGTCGTTCTTTTTCCCTTTTCCTGCGGCAAATAATTAAAACATAACGATGGCTATGTCTGAATTATTTGCCTTGTTAAAGAAAAAAATAACATTCTCAAATTTCTCGAAAACCTAAATGGATTGAGTATATAATGTGAATGAAGTTTGAAACAAATATGAATTATTTCATATGATTCGGTAGAACTTATTTCATTAAAAATTAAATCCGTCGAAAATGTTAAATTTGCATTCAAAATATAACTTCAAAAAATATAAAAGATGGAATTAAGCGCTTTAACAGCGATTTCGCCGGTTGATGGCAGATACGGAAACAAAGTAGAAAACCTATGGAAATATTTTAGCGAATTTGCCCTGATTAAGTACCGGGTATTTACCGAGATTGAATATTTTATTGCGCTTTGCGAAATTCCGCTTCCGCAACTAACCGATATTTCGAAAGAACAACTGGATAAGCTTCATGAAATTCATAAAAACTTTTCGGTTGAAGATGCTGCCCGGATAAAGGAGATTGAAAGTGTTACTAACCACGATGTAAAAGCGGTTGAATACTTTATAAAAGAAAAATTCGACAAGTTGGGACTGAGTAAATATAAAGAGTTTATTCACTTCGGATTAACTTCGCAAGACGCGAATAATACGGCCATTCCAAAATCGATTCAGGATGCACTGGATAACGAATATTACCCGCTGTTGCAGGAACTGATTGAAAAATTACTTACTATGGCCACCGAGTGGCGAAATATTCCGATGCTTGCAAAAACTCACGGACAGCCGGCTTCGCCAACAAAACTTGGTAAAGAGATAAAAGTTTTTATCGAACGAATTATGGTTCAGCTGGTTCAGTTAAAAACCATTTCGATTGATACAAAATTTGGTGGCGCAACCGGAAATTTTAATGCGCATTTGGTGGCCTACCCAAATATTAACTGGGAAGAGTTTGCCAATAAATTTTGCAAAGAGAAACTGGGACTTAACCGCTCTCAATTTACTACGCAAATAACGCACTACGACAATCATAGTGCTATTTTCGACGCAATGAAACGCATTAATAATATTATTCTCGATTTAGACCGCGACATCTGGACATACATTTCGATGGGCTATTTCAAACAAAAAATTAAAAAAGGCGAAGTGGGTTCGTCAACTATGCCGCACAAAGTAAACCCTATCGATTTCGAAAATTCGGAGGGAAACATAGGAATTGCCAACGCCGGCTTCGAGCAGATGGCGCAGAAACTTCCGGTTTCGCGGTTACAGCGCGACCTTACCGATTCGACTGTTACGCGGTTTATTGGCGTTCCGTTCGGGCATACTTTTATTGCCATAAAATCGACTTTAAAAGGGTTAAACAAACTTTTAATTAACGAGGCTGCCATCGAAAAAGATTTGGAAGAGAACTGGGCTGTGGTTGCCGAAGCAATTCAAACCATTTTACGGCGCGAGTTTTTTCCCAATCCGTACGAGGCATTAAAAGATTTAACCCGAAGAAACGAGGTAATAAACCGGGAGGCCATTCATAATTTTGTCGACGAACTCAACGTTTCGGATATAGTAAAAGAGGAGCTAAAGCAAATTACACCGCAAAATTATACGGGGATTTTTTAACACACATCTCTATTTTTAAGGCAGTTCTTCCCCGAAAGGGAGAAAAGTATGTAAGGACTGGAAAGCGCAGAAAAGGAGCAATCGCTGTATGTTTTAAAGCTTGTTAAGTGGAAGAGTTCTTAATGGGTATTCTCAATGGTGGCATGACTTCCGAGGTTGTAGTAGAAAGCGTCTTGCTGATTTATGAAAACTAAGACTTTAATCAAAATAGTTATCTTTGTAAAAAAATGAGATGAAGCAATTAATAACAATAGACTTTCCTGAATCTTTGGCGTTTTCATTAAAGATGGACGATAAAGAATTCAAGCAAGAGATAAAAACAGTATCTCTAATAAAATTGTATGAGATGGGAAAGATTTCTTCGGGAACTGCATCCAAACTGTTGAATATTAGTCGTGTTGATTTTCTTGATATGCTAGAAAAATACAATGTCTCCTATTTTTACAATGGACTTGAGGATGAGTTAGAATCAGATTCTGGTAATGCGTAAAATAATAAGCAATACAACGCCTATTTTGTCTTTACTAAGAATTAACAAACTTAGTTTGCTAAAAAAACTCTACGGGCAAATAATTATTCCATTTGCTGTTTATCAGGAAATTGAAAATGGGAGAGATAAACTATATTATCAAGATTTATTGCGAATTAGCTGGATAGAAATTCAAAAAGTTAAAAATCCAGATTCGAGAAAATATCTTTTTGATTTGGATGATGGAGAAGCGGAAGTATTGGTTTTAGCCAACGAAATAAATTCCGATTTAGTTATTCTCGATGAAATAATGGGTAGACGATATGCAAGACAACTTAACCTTAAGGTCACCGGAACAATGGGGGTGTTGTTGAAAGCAAAAGAAGAAGGTTATATTTTATCGATTAAAGATTTATTGACAGAGCTTGCGCAGAAGGGAATATGGCTAAATCCTAAACTAATAGCAAAAGTATTAAAAATGGCCAACGAAGAGTAAAAGCATATTGAATTATTTATGAAAGATTTTCTAAAGTTACTTCGCCGGTTTATTCCTCCCTATAAAACCAAACTCATCTGGAATATTATTTTTAATGTTCTGAGTGCAATTTTCGGGGTATTCTCTTTTATTTTAATGAAACCAACGCTCGAAATTTTATTCGGGCAAAAAGAATTGGTAGTAACAAAGCCGGAATTTTCGTTGAATATCAGTTCGCTAACCGATACTTTTAATTTTTATGTAAGTAAAATTATTCAGGAGAGTGGTAACGAAAAGGCACTTATTTTTGTCTCTATATTTTTGGTTATAGCAGTGTTTTTTAAAACCGGATTTTATTACCTCGCCAACTACATTCTGGTTTTTATCAGAAACGGTGTGGTTCGCGATATTCGTTCGCTCATCTATAAAAAGATTTTAAAATTGCCGCTGGGCTTCTATTCCGAAGAGCGCAAAGGCGATATTATGGCGCGCATTACCGGAGATGTTACCGAAGTTGAAAACTCGATTATGAACTCGATTGAGATGATGATTAAAAATCCGATTTTAATTCTTGTTTCGGTTACTGTGATGGTTTATATGAGTTGGAGTCTCACCATTTTTGTGTTTATTATGTTCCCGATTGCCGGTGCAATTATTGGCCGTATTGGTAAAAGCCTGAAAAAAGAGTCGCGGAAAGGACAAGATAAAATGGGCGAAATACTTTCGATTGTTGAGGAAGACCTTTCGGGATTACGCGTAATAAAATCGTTTAATGCCGAAAAAACAGCACAAAAACGTTTCGACAAAGAGAATGGGAATTATTTCCAAATTATGAACCAATTGATGTGGAGGCGCTACCTGGCACACCCAACCAGCGAGTTTCTCGGAACAGTGGTTATTATGTTTGTTCTTTGGTACGGCGGGCAACTTATTTTAAACGATAATAGTTCGCTCGATGCAGCAGGATTTATTGTCTATCTTATCCTGTTTTACAGTATTATTAATCCGGCTAAAGCTTTTTCCACAGCACTTTACAGTATCGAAAAAGGGTTGGCATCGATGGATAGAATTGATAAAATTCTTATGGCCGATTCGGAAATTGTTGATAAAGAAAATGCTTTCGAAATTGAGTCGTTCGAAAAAGAGATTGTTTACGATAATGTTTCGTTTGCCTACAACTCAACACCTGTTCTTAAAAATATTTCGTTGAACATAAAAAAAGGAACAACCATTGCATTTGTAGGACAGTCGGGTGGGGGGAAAACTACGCTTGTTGATTTGCTCCCCCGTTTTTGGGACGTTTCGTCGGGTAAAATTACCATCGACGGGCACGACCTGCGCGACCTGAAAATGAAAAATCTGCGCAACCTGATTGGCAATGTAAATCAGGAACCTATCTTATTTAACGACACATTTTTTAATAACATTGCATTTGGGGTTGAAAATGCAAAAACCGAAGATGTAGTTAATGCCGCAAAAATTGCCAATGCCCACAACTTTATTATGAGCAGCGACAATGGTTACGACACAAAAATTGGTGACCGTGGCGATAAACTTTCGGGTGGACAAAAACAGCGGGTTTCAATTGCAAGGGCAGTGTTAAATAACCCACCTATTTTAATTCTCGATGAGGCAACTTCGGCCCTCGATACCGAATCGGAAAAACTGGTGCAGGAGGCACTTGGTAATTTGATGAAAAACAGAACTTCGCTGGTAATTGCCCACCGTCTTTCGACCATTAAAAATGCCGACCTGATTTGCGTACTTCACGAAGGTGAAATTGTAGAACAGGGAACGCACAACGAGCTTTTAAAAATAAGCGGACGGTATAAAAAACTTCACGAGATGCAGATGTTTTAACATCATTTTCAATTGTTGCAGCATATTAAATTTGAAAATCATTAGAGTCCGTTTAAAATATGAGATTGCTTCGCTGGGGCACCAATGACACAAGTTATATATTGATTGTGTGTGAGCTTGTTTTGCGAAAGAAGTTGTTTTTAGTATTCCTTAATCTAACAAATATCCGAAATTAAGGGCATTGCGATGACGAGGAACGAGGAAGAAGCAATCTTAATAATTTCCCCGGACAATAGTGAAAAGATAGTAAAGTAAAATAGGGAATTCTTTCTCCTGAGATGGCAAATTAAACTTGAAATACCATAAATTAGCGGAATCAATATTTATGAATTAAACGCTTTAGACAGGATAGATT
>JALUZN010000472.1 GCA_027011835.1 Draconibacterium sp.
TAGAATATCTAATTGGTTGAAATCTTTTTAGTTACTTTTGCTGCAATATTTAATTTAATTATATCCGAATGAAATTTTCAGAATTAGGGATACACGACGATTTGCTTGATGCAATTGATTATATGGGGTTCGAGAATGCGACCCCGATTCAGGAGCAGGCAATCCCACAAATACTCGATGGCAAAGATTTAATTGCCTGCGCACAAACCGGAACCGGCAAAACAGCTGCGTTTCTTCTTCCCATCCTCGATTTACTTATCGATTTGCCGGGAGGAGAGACCACTACATTGGTAATTGTTCCAACCCGCGAGCTTGCCATTCAAATCGATCAGCAAGTACAGGGAATTGCCTACACGATGGGAATTCATTCGATTGCTATTTACGGCGGTGGCGATGCCGATGACTGGGGGCAACAACGCCGTGCATTAACACAGGGGGCCGATATTGTAATTGCTACTCCCGGAAAACTTATTTCGCACCTGAATTTGGGCTATGTAAAATTCGATACCATAAAATACCTTATTCTCGACGAAGCCGACAGGATGCTCGACATTGGGTTTTACGACGATATTATTAAAATTATTTCGTACCTGCCAAAAGAGCGACAAACACTAATGTTTAGCGCAACAATGGCTCCTAAAATCAGAACGCTTACACAAAAGATTTTAAAAAATCCGGCCGAGATAAATATTGCAATGTCGAAACCTGCGGAAGGTGTTTTGCAAGCTGCATACTTAATTTATAATCAGCAAAAAAACAGATTAATCAGCCACCTTATTTCGGAGAATAAAGACTACAACAGTATTCTTATTTTTTGCTCAACAAAACGGGCTGTAAACGAACTTGCACGCACATTAAAAAAGCAGAAATTTGCTGCCGAAGCCATCTCTTCCGACCTCGAACAAAGCGAACGCGAGGAGGTTCTGCAAGGTTTTCGTTCAAAACGAATCAGGATATTGGTTGCCACCGACGTAATGAGTCGTGGTATCGATATTAAAGACATTAACCTGGTAGTTAATTACGATGTTCCGCAAGATGCCGAAGATTACGTACACCGTGTTGGCCGTACTGCCCGTGCCGACTCGACCGGTGTAGCATTAACATTGGTGAATGAGGACGATATGTACAAGTTTCACCAAATTGAACAGCTGATTGAACGCGAAGTTTTTAAAATTCCAATTCCCGAGCATATAGGAAAAGGACCGGAGTGGAAAAATCCGGGTGCGCGAAGCAAGCAGCGAAAAGGTAAATTTCATAAACAGAAAAAGAGTGGCTCGGGTCAACGGTATAAAAAGTCATTCAATAAAAAGAAATAGTTGTCTGATATTTCGTATATTTGATTAAATACTAACCTGTAAAATAATGATTTATAAATCTATCTCTCTGCTTTTTATTGCCTTAATTCTATTTGGCTTTGTTCAGGCACAAACACCACAAGACACAACTGCAGTTTCAGTGAATCTTAAAGACGGTAGTGTGTATAAAGGGCAATTAATTTCCGAAAGTTCCGACTCGATAACAATAAAAATGAAAGGTCTTGGGCCGGTTTCAATTGCAAAAAATGAAATTTTGAATGAGAATCTGGTTTCGATAGAAACCGATGACGGGAATGAGTTTTTAGGTGAAATTGTAAAGGAAGATGAGAAAGTAATTGTTTTAAAGACTCAAAATTTTGGGGAAATAACAATCTATAAAAACAAAATAAAAACCCGGAAGAAGGTAGAATCGCATCAGATTAAGCAGGGTAAATTATGGTTCGATAACCCTCAGTCGACCCGGTATTTGTGGGCGCCTAACGGTTACGGACTGAAAAAGGGCGAAGGCTATTACCAAAATATATGGGTGCTTTGGAATCAGGTGACGTACGGAATAACCAATAATTTTTCGGTTGGAGGCGGAGTTATTCCTCTTTTTTTATTTGGCGGTGCACCAACTCCTGTTTTTATAACAGCCAAGGTTTCGGTACCCATTGTGAAAAACAAAATAAATGTTGGAGGAGGTGTTATTGCAGGAACTATTTTAGGTGAAAGTGAAGGATTTGGAATTTTATATGGATTGTCGACTTTTGGTACGCCCGACAACAATGTTTCGGTGGGACTGGGTTACGGATTTTCGGGCGAAGAGTGGGCATCGTCGCCAATGATAAACGTAAATGGAATGTTTCGGATAACCAGTCGTGGATACATTATTACTGAGAATAACTATATTAATATGGACGGAGAAAGAGCTGCTTTTTTGTCGCTGGGAGGAAGATGGATAATTAAAAAAGCTGCTTTAGATTATGGTTTGATTTTTCCAATTATTGAAGGTTCTGAGTTTATTGCATTCCCGTGGCTCGGGTTTACAATCCCGTTTGGGAAAACCGATTAGCCTTGGCTAAAAAATATATTTTAATGCCTTTAGTACGGCAAACATAATTACCAGTGTGAAAATAATTGCAGCCCCCGAAGGAATATCTAAAAAGTAGGAGATAAACAGCCCCGAAACAGTTCCTGTAAAAGCAAAAACCGATGAGAGAACTAACAGTTTTTTAAAGCTGTTGGTAAATAAATTTGCTGTTGCCTGCGGAATAGTAAGTAACGATAAAATAAGAATAATTCCAACAACACGGATATTTAAAACAACGGTAAGTGCTATTAATACAATTAAAAGATAGTTAAACAAATTTACCGGTAATCCGGCAGCCCGCGCATATTCTTCGTCGAAAGCAATATACAGTATTTTGCGAAACATAAGCGAGAAAGTTACTATAATAACAATGGTAAGTGCAAGCATCCACCAAAGTTCGGCAATGGTAACCGTTAAAATGTTTCCGAAAAGAAAACTCATTAAATTGGGTGTGTAACCCGGTGTAATAAAAATAAAGATAATCCCCAGAGCCATTCCCAGCGACCACCAAATTGCAATGGACGAATCCTCTCTTATTTCGGCAACTTTTGTGAAAAATTGAATGCCAAGAGCCGAGAGTACAGCAAAAAGTACTGCTCCGAGCAACGGATTAAACCCGAGAAAAAAAGCAAGTCCAATTCCGCCAAACGATGCATGTGTTATTCCTCCACTAATAAAAACAATGCGTCGCGATACAATGTAACTGCCAACTATTCCACACGAAATACTCGCCAGTATTGCAGCAATAAAAGCTTTCAGGAAAAAATCGTATTGAAAAAGTTCTATAATAGTATCCATTAATTATGAAGTTTTAATACAGTGTGAGGAATAGTGCCATGCGAAATAATTTGAATTGGGCAGTTGTAATCGTTAAGTTGCTCTTGCGAGATTATATTGCTTTGGTGATAGTGCAAATTTCTGTTTACACAGGCAATTGTTTTTACATAGCTCGAAATAGTTCCCATGTCGTGCGATACTAAAACAATAGCAATTTCCTCGTTTAATTTCCGCAATCTTTCGTATAGCTCTCCCTCAAACCGGTTGTCGACAAATGTGTCGGGTTCGTCGAGAATTAGAATCTTAGGGTCGCTTAACAGTGCGCGACACAGAAATACACGCTGCATTTGCCCACCCGAAAGTTCGCCGATGGCTTTGTTTCTGATGTTGTAAACGCCCATCTCGGTAAGGAGCTGAGCAACTTTATCGTTAATTTCCGATTTCGATTTCGAAGCACCTTCCATAATCGACCCTGAATGTACCACCTCAAAAACTGTGATTGGAAACTTTTTGTCCATATGCTTTACCTGTGGCAAATAGCCGATTGGTTTTTTCCTTCCACTAATATCTTTTCTGAAGTGAATGGTTCCGCTAAACGGTTTAAGTAAACCTAAAATAGCTTTTAACAAAGTTGTTTTTCCTCCGCCGTTGGGGCCAATTACACCCAAAAAGTCTTTCTCGAAAATTTCGAGATTAACGTTTTGCAAAACCGGTATTTTATCGTAGCCAACATTCAGGTTCTCTATTTTTATTAGCGGTTCCATTAAAAGTTTTCAATAATTGTGTTGGTCATTTCGAGTAAATTATCGGCCCAGTTTGGTGCCAGCGGACTAATCTGAATAATTTTGCCATTAATTTCTTCTGCAAAAACGCGGGCATGCTCGCGGTCGAATTCACTTTGAATGTAAATAACTCTTATATTCTCTTTTTTAGCGATGTCAACAATTTTGGCCATTAATTTCGGAGTGGTTTGTTTTCCGCCCACTTCGAGCGAAAATTGCTCGAGTCCGTAATCGCGGGCATAGTACGAAAGACTTGGGTGAAAAAGAATTATTTTACGACCGGCAAAATCTTTTAATTTCGTTCTTATTTTATTGTCTAACAGATTAATCTCTTTTAAAAATTTCAAATAATTTGCTTTGTATTTCTCGCTTTTTTCAGGTTTTAAAAGGACCAACTCGTCGAGAATTGTTTTTGCAATTTGTTTAACCAGCACCGGCGACAGCCAAATATGAGGATTAACTCCTTCGTATATAGTACGGTCTCCTTCCTGTTTGCTGCTTTGGGCAATTAAGTTTAGCCCCTCCGATAAATCGACCACTTTCATTGCTTTGTTAGCATTCGAAATTTTCTCTTTCCACGAATATTCAAAACCAATGTAACCCATTCGAAACCAAACAGCCGAATTTGCAATCTCTTTTAATTGTGAGGGCAGAAGCGTGTATGCTGCCGGACTCGACCCCGGTGGAATTAATACATTTACCTTAAAATCATTCCCGGCAATTTTTTCAACAAAAGTTTTTTGGGGTAAAATACTAACTGTAATTACACTTCCGGCTTTATTTTTATTTGCTTTTTTTGAGTTACAAGAAAAAAGGGCAACGGAAATTATCAATAATAGAACTGTTTTTTTCATAAATAATAA
>JALUZN010000473.1 GCA_027011835.1 Draconibacterium sp.
GAACTGAACCATCTCTCGAAGTAGTAAAGGAGTGGATTAAAGAACTGTAAGCTGACAACAAAGAATATTATTAAAAATTCTAATATATTTTGCCCCGGGTTTCAACCCGGGGGTTTATATTTGTAAAAAATTGGGCTCTTTAGCCCTTAATATTTCAAAACTGATGGGAAGAATATTAGACCAGATTAAACAAGGAAAAACAATGGTTTCCGACGGTGCGTGGGGAACATTTCTACAACAAAAAGGAATGCAACCCGGCGAGTGCCCAGAAGAGTGGAACCTCTCGCACCCCGATGATGTTTTTGATATTGCAAAAAGTTACATCGAAGCGGGTGCCGATATGGTGGAAACCAACAGCTTCGGGGGAACAATTTTTAAGGTTGAAAAATACGGGTTGGCCGACAAAGTTTTTGAGCTAAATAAAGCAGCGGCAGAAATTAGCCGCAAGGCTGCCGGCGATAAGTTTGTACTCGGCTCGGTTGGTCCCACCGGAAAAATTCTGATGATGGGCGATGTAACTGAAGAGCAGTTGTACGAGGCTTTTAAAACACAAGTTCAGGGTTTGGAAGCCGGTGGTGTTGATGCCATTATGATTGAAACCATGACCGACCTCGACGAGGCACGACTAGCAATTTCAGCGGCAAAAGAGAATACCAACTGCGAGGTTTTTTGTACCATGACATTTGAAAAAACGGTAAACGGCGACTACCGCTCGATGATGGGAATTGCCCCAACCGATATGGTAAACACCTTAATTGATGCCGGTGCCGAACTAATTGGCGCCAACTGCGGAAACGGAATTGAAGACATGATTGGCATCGTAAAAGAGATTCGCAAAGCCAACAAAGATATTCCGGTACTCGTTCACGCCAACGCCGGAATGCCAATTTACGACGACGGAAAAACCGTTTTCCCTGAAACTCCTGACGAGATGGCCAATTTGATTCCCAAAATTATTGACGCCGGTGCAAATATTATTGGCGGCTGCTGCGGTACCACACCCGACCATATTTGCCGCGTGCGCGAAGAAGTGGATAAAAGATAGTTGTGACGTTGTCATTCCCACGAAGGTGGGAATGGATTGCATCGAATAACCGATTTCCAAATTAATTCCTTAATTTTAACTCATTACTAATCGTTTAAACTTTAACCATGAAAAAAATTACACTGTTTGTTTTAACTGCTTTTATTCTGTTCTCCTGCAACAAGGAAAAGACGGTAGCTATTAGTGGTAAAATTGTTAACCCACTTGACGAAAACGTTGTTATTCAAATTAATTATTTAGACCAATCTGACACAATTGCACTTGCTGAAGATGGAACCTTTTCAACTAAAATAGATGTAGCAGACGAATATCTTGGTGCACTTAAAAATGGTAATTTCAGGCTTCCTGTTTATTTCGTTCCCGGCGCTTCAATTAATATTGAGATGGATATTGATGAATTGAAAAACAAAAATAGTTCGGGTGTTAAAATTACCGGAGAAGGAAGCGAACCAACCGCTTTTATGTTTAGATTAAAAGACAAGGGCATAAAAGAGGGTGTAAGAGAATTGCTGAAAATGCAGGTTGACAGTTTCGATATGAAGATGGACAACGCAATAAAAACAAGCAACGATGCAATTGAAAACTTCCAGAAAGAGAACAATCCTTCGGCTAAATTTATTGAATCAGTTCAATTAATGCAGAAGATTAGTTTTGCTTGGAATTACAAATATTTTATCAATTACCACCATCGTTCTGCACCACAAGATACGCTGCCCATTCCCGACTATTTTCAGGAATATGTTGATGAAATCCCGGTTGACGATTATGAGAAATGCAAAGAAATCCCTGAATATCAATCTTGGGTAACCTCCCATTTACAGGCCAAAATTCAGAAAACACTTTCGGCAGACTCAACACTTAATTACAAAACGATAGCTTTTGCCGAGAAAAATATCGACGAAATAATTGCATTAGATGCACCTGTCGATATAAAAGATATAATAGGCTATCGATTGGTTTCAAGTTATTCATACAAGCCCGATTCAATAAAGGCTGTATACAAAGCACGCTATAAAGAGTTGATAAAAAAACAAAAATACATCGACAATTTCGAAAATATTATTGCTGCCATCGAGAAAACAAAACCTGGTTCGGTAGCTCCTACGTTTAACTACCCCGACATTAATGGCAATATGGTTTCCTCCGAGTCGCTAAAAGGGAAAGTAATTTACATTGATGTTTGGGCAACTTGGTGCGGACCATGCAAAGGAGAAATTCCTTACCTCAAAAAATTGGAAGAAGAACTTCGCGATAAACCGATTGCATTTGTTAGTATATCGGTAGATGAAGATAAAAAAGCATGGGAAAAGATGGTTAAAGAAAAAGATATGCATGGTTACCAGTTGTATGCAAAAGAGGCATGGGATGCTTCTATTGTAAAAGATTATGCAATCCGCGGAATCCCCAACTTTATGATTATCGATAAAGAGGGAATAATTGTTGAGTCCAATGCATCGCGGCCATCGACCCCCACAACAAAAGAGAAATTGCTGAAGCTGGCAGAACAATAAGTGAGTAAGATACCATTTCATATTATTTCGGGATTTTTGGGAAGTGGGAAAACCACGTTTCTAAAACGGATTATCGAAAAACATTCGGGCGAAAAGAGAATCGGGATTATTCAAAACGAATTTGCTCCGGCAAATATTGACGGGGTGGAACTAAAAAAAACCGGTGAGCATTTTAATCTGCTGGAGATTAACAACGGCTCGGTTTTTTGCGTCTGTTTGCTGGGCGATTTTGTTCATTCGCTCGAAAAATTTATCGACGAATACCGACCAGACAATATTATTATTGAAGCGTCGGGACTTTCTGATACGACATCGATTTCGGAGGTGATTTCGGCGGGGCGACTGGCAGAAAAAATCTACCTTGCTTCGAACTGGTGCATTATTGACGCACAAAATTTTGCCAAAGTGGGCCCGATGAAGCAGCGTGTTTCGCACCAGATTCGAATGGCCGATGTAATTGTGATTAATAAAATTGATTTGGTTGGAAATGAACTGGAAGCGGTAAAAAATGAGGTGCGAAAAGCAAATCCGTTTGCTGAAATTAAAGAGACAACTTATTGCGATATAGATTTTGAATTGGGAAACAGAGCCATTAATAAATTCTATTTCAGCGATGTTAAAACCATGGCCAGCCCCGGAATAAATTCGATGGTAATTAAAAACGGACGAAAAATGTCGCGCAACGCATTGCAACAATTTTTAAACGAGTGGGCCCCAAAAGCGTACCGTATTAAAGGCTTTGTGAATTTAACCGAAGGGAAAACCGCTGCCATTCAGTGCACGTTCGATACCATTAAAATTGTTGAAATGGAGAACGATTTCCGCCCGACAGAACTGGTTGCCATTAGTTCGGAATTTACCCTGCGCGAGTGGAACCGGAGTTTTAAAAGTTATTGTTAAAACTAAATATTTTATTGGTTATCTTTCTTAGCATATCGTTTTATGAACTTCCCTCTCTTTAAACTCAATGCTTTATCATTTAATAAAACAATTTCATATTTATAGTCGCCAACAGAAGTGTTTCCGTTACCAATACTTTCTTCTGTTAGAATTAAGTTATTTCCTTCCAAACGCCATTTCCTATAAAGTAAAGTTTCCATATTATCCGAACGTGCAGTACCATCGTTAAACAAAGTGAAATGAAGTTTACTTTCAGAAGTATCTAACCAAGAACCTATTAATTGTTTTTCTTTAATCTCAGAATTCGTATGTTCCAGTTCTGTTACATTACCATCAACATCATACCCTTTCATGTTTGCCAAAATATTAAACTTAAACATTCCAGCAAATACAATCCAAAAGAATATGAATAAAACAGTTGAAAATAACTTGTTTCTAGTTGTTCGGACTCTCTTTAATAAAAAGAATGTTACAAAAGTGAGAATTAAGATGGCAGGATAAACAATAAAAATATCAACTCTTATTATAGCACCTGTTTCATTTACTGCCCACGCTTTAACGTACCATTCATAAAAAAATGTTAATAGCAAAAAAGTTAATAAGCTTATAACTATTGCAAATTTATTATTTTTCATTTCGTTCTGTTTTAATTTTACTGACAAACAACGGTTTAGTATATGCGGCGTTAGGTGTTTTTATTCGCCTAACTTTCAATTTACTATGCCTTTTATCTATATCCATAACATCGAATATAACTACCAATATTCCGGCGGTTTACGCGCATTGCTGGCGGTTGTTTTATTTTTGATTTTTTGAAATTTCTATTTCCATACTTTTGCTTTTAAGTTTATATGTATAGGTCCCTTTATAAGATGGACAGCAATGTGCATCATCTTTTGTGTACAAACTAAATTCGCCTATTATTCCGTTATGGTATCCACCAATAGTAGTACTTGTTTCTAAATAATCGTTAGTTATTTCTTTTAAATTATTGTTTGTTTTTCTGCTTTGGTTATATTCCGATTGGATGGAGTTAATTATTTCTGTCATCAAATCAGACTTACTTGTACCATCTGAGTAAATGATTTTTGCATACGTTTTTGTCCCTCCGTTATGCCCTGTGCAGTTTTCTCCTTGAAAGTATAATAAAAGGTCTGCTTTATTGTCATTATCGAAATCAAAACTTACTGATTTAATTTTCTTGTCATCGGAAGGTAACCCATCGATTTGACCCGGGTTATCTTTTTCCCATTTTTGAATACTTGGAGAATCGAGTTTTTCACAATTACAAGGGTTTCCTATTTGTCTGTTTTCCACTAGTTGTTTTTTCCATTTTTCAATTTCTGTCTTCACCTCAATTGGGTTAACCTTGGCTACCTGAATATCATTACTGTTATTTCCTTTTTTTGTGTTTTGTCTACAAGCTGCTGCTGTTAACAGTATTGAACACAATACTAAAATTCTTAATTTTTGATTTCTCATTGCTTTTTTCATTTTATTACTTTAATAAATTAAACAATTTGCCTATGACACACAACGGTTATGTGTAGGCATTTTCATCCCTGAGATATAAGTCATTCCTCCTTTTATTCTAAATTCTGTTATATCAATTCCGTTAGTTTCTATAATCTGTTTAATTTCAGTTGATTTTATAGGTTTAGCAACATATTCTTTTTTGTGAAGAAAATTTAAGTATTTAGCACTCAACTTTCTGTCGGAACAAAGGCTGGTAAGAAATAACTTTCCGCTAGGTTTTAATATTCTAACTATTTCTTTTACCAAGTCAGAAGGATTATGGAATATATGAAACAATCCAAAACTTAGAACTGTTTCAATTGCATTGTCATTAAATGGCATATCAAGAGCATTAGAGCGAAGGAATTTTATTTTTAATAAATTTTGACCTGTGTTTTGTATTCTGTTTTTTCCAATTTTCAACATTTCAGAAGATAGGTCGCAAAGAAATATATCTTTCCTGTTGTATTCTGTATATTCTTTATGAAGTTGTTTAAAGTTTCCGCAATAGAATTACAATAAAAGCCAGTATATTCAATGCTTTCCAATGCACTTCATTTGTTTCAAAACGTATTAAAAT
>JALUZN010000474.1 GCA_027011835.1 Draconibacterium sp.
ATTAAAAACTATAAAAATGAAGTCAAGAAATATCATCATTGGAATTGTGCTTGTGTTGCTTCTAATTTTGGTCATTGTTTCGGGCTGGATAATGTCGAAAACTCCCGATATTATTTTGCAGGGCGAAGCAGAGGCAAAACAGATTAAAGTTGCTTCCAAAATTCCCGGGCGAATTGAACGCATTATTGTGAAGGCCGGCCAACAGGTTCATAAAGGAGATACTTTGGTTGAAATTAGCACGCCCGAACTGGATGCAAAAAAAGTGCAAGCCGAATCGGCTCGTAATGCTGCAAAATCGCAAAGTATAAAAGCAAAAAACGGTGCGCGCGAAGAGCAAATTGAAGGTGCTTACCGGTTGTGGAGAAAATCGATTGTGGGTGTCGATGTAATGCAAAAGACCTACGACCGGGTTAAAAAATTGTACGACGAAGGTGTTATTCCGGCTCAAAAATTGGATGAAGTCACAGCACAATTAAATGCAGCGAAAGAGACCGAACGAGCTGCAAAATCGCAATACGACATGGCAAAAAAAGGTGCTCGTTACGAAGACAAAATGGGCGCCGACGCACTGGTCGACCAAGCTTCTGGAGTTATTCAGGAGTTAGACTCGTATTTAAGCGAAGCAAGTTTAAAGGCTCCAATCGATGGCGAAATTGCAAGCATTATTTCGCAGGAAGGCGAGTTGGTAAATACCGGATTTCCTATTGTTACTATTGTCGACTTGTCGGATATTTGGGTTGTTTTCAGTATTCGCGAAGACCTGTTGTATAAATTTAAGATGGGGAAAATAATTCATGTAAAAGTACCGGCATTAAACAACAAAACAGTTGAGGTGAAAATTAATTTTATTAATCCGCTTGGCGATTTTGCCACCTGGAAAGCAACCAAAACAACGGGCGACTTCGATATGAAAACTTTTGAAGTAAAAGCATCGCCCACCAAGCCTGTAGAAGGTCTTCGTCCGGGCATGACCGCGCTAATCAACTGGAACAAACTCGATTAATTTCTTTGAATCTCATTTCGTGAAAAAAGAAAATAAAACGCTTAAAAAAGGGTTGAGGGCAGTACTCGTTCGCGAGCTGAAAAGAATGAGCTCGGAGCAAATTTATATGTGGATTTTGTTCATATTGCCTCTGTTTGCCTTTCTGCTTTTTACAACCATGTTTCACGAAGGGAAAGCCGACGGATTTAGCATTGCCGTTTTCGATGCCGATAATACGGCACTCTCGCGGCAGATAAAACGCTGGGTTGAGGCTACCCCTGAAATTGAGATAAAAAGCGAGGTAAACTCGCTGGAAGAGGGAAAACGCCTTATCGAAAAATCGGAGGCGCGAGCTCTTTTGTACATTCCCAAAGGAACAGAAAACGAAATATACAAAGGCGATGCCGATAAACTTGTTCTGTTCTACTCGAATGCCAACCTGTCGGCCGGAAGCGGTGTAAGTGTTGCCGCTATGAAAGCAATAGGAACCTTGTCGGCAGGAATAAATTTGCAGAAAAGAATGGCGCACTCCGAAATGGAGGAACAAGCATTAATTAACGTGCAACCAATTATAATCGATACACACGCGCTTTATAACCCTTATATAAATTACGCCTATTATCTTGTAACTGCGCTGCTTCCTGTTATGCTGCTTATGTTTATTATTTCGGCAACTATTTTTTCAATAGGAACCGAATTGAAATACAGCACTGCCGAAGATTGGTACGAAATCTCGGGCAAAAGTATAATTGTTGCCTTAACCGGGAAACTGCTTCCATACTCGTTTATATTTATTGTTGAAGCGTTTTTTATAAATACAATTTTATTTAAATATTTAAATGCACCAATGAACGGTAGTCTGTTTGTTATTTTTATATCGACTGTATTTTTTGTTTTTGCCTATCAGGCAATGGGCGTTTTTATTATCTCTGTTTTTCCGAATGTGCGACTGTCGCTAAGTTTGGGAGCTGCCTACTCATCGTTGGCATTTTCTTTCGCAGGCCTTACTTTCCCAACAGTTGCAATGAGCCCCGCAATGCAGTATTTTTCGGAAATATTTCCCTACACGCACTATTTGAAAATTTACATAAACGAAGCAATGAAAGGACTTGAGCTGCGGTATTCGTTACCAAGTTTCTGGATTCTAGCAATATTTATCGCATTGCCATTTTTCTTAATTCCACGGCTTCGTAAGTTTCTGACAAAGAAAAAATACTGGGGTAAAATTTAGTTTATATGTCGGCATTAATAAAAATATGGTTTAAAGAGTATAAAAAAATGTTCTCCGATGGAGGAACAATCATGCTGTTTTTTATTGCCATAATTATCTATCCGGTTTTGTACTCATTGGCTTACAACAACGAGCAGGCAAAAGAGATACCGATTATGGTTGTCGATGAGAGCCATTCTGATTTAAGCCGCCAGCTAATTCGAATGGTCGATGCTACCGATGAGGTAAAAGTTATCGACCGTGTAAGCGATTTCAGATCGGCAGAAGAAAAATTTAACGAAGGTAAGATTTATGGAATTATCTATATTCCCGAAGAGTTCGAAAAGAATATTTTAAGGTTCGAGTCGGCACACGTTTCGGTTTATGCCGACGCAGCTTATATGGTTATTTACAAGCAAATTTTAACGGCAGCAAGTTATTCCATTGGCACAATGAGTGCAGGAGTTGAAATTCAGCGAAGAATGGCAAAAGGCGAAGCACTGGAAGTTGCTTATTACGAACGTAATCCGCTACCACTCGAAACGTATGCCCTTTATAATCCCAATGGCGGTTATGCAACGTATGCCATGCCTGCGGTTTTACTCCTTATTCTTCAGCAAACACTTTTGTTGGGAATTGGCTTGCTTGGCGGATCGTCGAACGAGTTTAAAAAAGAACATTACTTTGCTCCAATTGTTGCAAAACGAGGGGGTACCCTCTCTGTTTTATTGGGCAAAATGCTTGCTTATTTTACTTTGTATTTAATGAATAGTATCTTTGTTCTCGTCATTATTTTCAGAATATTTAAATTGCCCATGCGCACCGGTTATCCCGAAATGTTTGTTTTCATTGTTCCGTTTTTAATCTCCGTAATTTTTCTTGGAATGTTTATTTCGGCCTTTTTTAAGCACCGTGAAAGTTCGATGATGATACTGCTTTTTACAAGTATTCCATTTATCTTTTTAAGTGGTTTTTCGTGGCCGGTTGAATCGATGCCGGCATGGCTTCAACACTTTTCTCAAATTATTCCGAGTACTCCGGCCATAAAAGGATTTCTTGCACTAACACAAAAAGGAGCTCCTTTTTCTGATGTAACCGGGTATTGGATTCATCTTTGGATTTTAACGGTTCTCTACCTTTTGCTCGCTTTTATAATGCTAAAACTTCTTTTTAAACGAATTGAAAAAAGAGAGGCGGTTTGAGGATAATAATTTAATTCAATCATACGGCAATTCAAAGTTAAATTGGTATTACCAGAAAATTGATTAGTTTTAAAACGTTTAGTATGGCAATTAATTATTTAACAAAATAAAACGAAACGATGAAACTAAGACTCTTTAATTCAGTTGCCCTTTCTCTCTTATTTCTTCTGTTTTTTGCTTGTACAACTCAGCAAAAAAAGAAACCCCAAAAACCGAACATTATTTACATTATGAGCGACGACCACGCGTATCAGGCGATTAGTGCGTATGGTTATGGGTTAAACAATACTCCCAATATCGACCGGTTGGCAAAAGAGGGAGCAATTTTCACCCGTGCTTGTGTAACCAATTCGTTGTGTGCACCAAGTCGTGCTGCCATGTTAACAGGTAAACATAGTTTTGTAAACGGAAAAGTTGACAATGCCTTACCATTTAACTGGGATCAGGATAATTTCCCGAAAGAGCTTCAAAAAGCGGGCTATCAGACTGCGCTCATTGGAAAAATTCATTTAAATGGACTGCCACAAGGTTTCGATTATTCGATGGTATTGTTGGGGCAGGGCCAGTATTATAATCCCGATTTTTGGGTGAACGGCAAAAAAACACGCTTCGAAGGGTACTGTACCGAAATTGTAACCGAGAAAGCCCTCGACTGGTTAAAAAACAAACGCGATAAAAACAAACCATTCTGCATGTTGTACCACCAGAAAGCACCGCATAGAGAATGGATGCCTGCTGAAAAATATTATAAGCAGTATACTAAAATGAAATTTAAAGAACCTGAAACACTCTTCGATGATTATAGCGGAAGAGGAACAGCTGCTCATACACAGGAAATGAATATTCTAAAGAATCAAAACTGGGCAGGAGACTCAAAGATTTATCCTGAAGTAATGAAAGAATTAGGAATAACGGAAACCTCAAGCTGGGGCATAAATGCATTTAAACACAATACCGGCCGAATGAACGAAAAACAAAAAGCAGCCTGGGATTCGGTGTATATGCCGCTTAATGACGATTTTAAAAAAATATATCCAAGCATGGACGAAAAAGAGATGATGCGTTGGCGTTATCAACGATTCATGCAGGATTACCTGGCTTGTATCGCTTCGGTTGACGAAGGTGTTGGCGAATTGCTCGATTATCTCGACCAGGCCGGACTTGCGGAAAATACAATTGTAGTTTATACTTCCGATCAAGGGTTTTATTTGGGCGAACACGGTTGGTTCGATAAACGTTTTATGTATAAAGAGTCGTTTCGTACACCATTGTTAATCCGTTACCCAAAAGAGATTAAACCAGGAACTAAAATCGATAATTTGGTACAGAATATTGACTTCGCACCCACTTTCCTCGATTATGCTGGAGCTAAAATCCCTTCCGATATACAGGGCGAATCGTTTCGTAAATTGGTGAGTGGAGAAACTACCAACTTTCGCGACTTTGCCTATTATACCTATTACGAATATCCATCGGTGCACATGGTAAAACGTCACTACGGTGTGGCAACAAAACGTTATAAATTAATGCACTTTTATTACGATGTGGATGAATGGGAAATGTATGATCTGGAAAAAGACCCCAACGAAATGAAGAGCGTTTACGACGACCCTGCTTATGCCGACGTGCAAAAAATGATGCACAAAAAGCTTGAAATGGCACGCAAAAAATACGGAGACAGCGACGAGAATAACAAAAAATATCTCGACTCGTATTTAGATTGGCAAAAAAAGAGAGCCGAAAAACAAAAACTTGCTAAAAAACAAAAGGAGAAATAAAATAAAAAAAGAAATGGCATCTTTCAATCAGAAAAGATGCCATTTCTTTTTATACAACACTTTTAATTAACCCGCTTGCAGTTCGTCGGCATTGGGTAAATGACCAACCAATTTGCCGGGTTCGTGAATCAAAATTGGAATATGCTGTGGGCAGATATAAAAATCCTGATTCTTAAATTCAATATGTACCAACGGAACTTCTTCCTGATCTCTTTTACAAAATACACACTCTTTTGCCATAATTTTTCTATTTCAAAGTTTTTAAATGAAGTGCAAATATGAGAAAAAATATTTTATATTATACAACGAGGTGGTATTTAGTTTTTCGGCATTTTTCCTGTCGGTAAAGCATTCTGAAC
>JALUZN010000475.1 GCA_027011835.1 Draconibacterium sp.
TAATTATACTCTATCTCACTGTCAAATATCGTTAATAAATACAGCCTCCTTTTTGTCCACATGAGCAGATGTACTTAAAATTAGCCTCCTTTTTGTCCATTACACCCTATTTTATAATCCGTTGGCTGAAGCCAACGGCAAAGGATACTTCAGAGGGAAAGCAGAAGAAAAGAGATTCTATTTTTTTATCTTTTAAAAGATAACTAACTTACAACAATAAACAAAAAAGTTAAGTATGGGCTCGCTACTGAATATGTCGTTTCATGTCGATTTTTTCCCGTTAATGATTGTAATGACACTGGCATGGATTGCACCGGTTGTACTTGCTCTTTTTAAGTTTGGGAAAGTACCTACGGTAATAGCAGAAATTGTTCTGGGGTTTGTTTTAGGGCATTTCTTACTCGATAGATTTAGTCCGGAAAGCATCAGAATTCTCGATTTTCTGGCTCTTGCAGGTTTTATATTTCTGATGTTTTTAAGTGGCCTCGAGATTAATGTAGACCAGATAATTGCCTCGCTGCCTCGAAAACGAATCACATTTTCATCCTACTTTAAAAACCCATTGTTGATGGGTATTACCCATTTCGGCATTACCCTTATTCTTTCGTATATAAGCACACTTGCACTATCTCAATTTATTCATATTCCAAGTATCTGGTACTTTTCGTTAATTATGGTAACTACATCGGTGGGTATTATTCTCCCTATTTTGAAAAATCGTGGGGAGATTGCCGGACATTACGGTCAAATGCTGATTATTACAGCTGCCGTAGCCGATATTTTCAGTATCATACTATTCTCATTTACGGCATTCACACTAAAAAATGGATTTAAATTCGAGTTGCTCTATATTTTTATTCTGTTTTTTGCTTTTTACATCTTTAGTATTATCGGGCAAAAAATGAAAGATGTGCCCCTTATAAAAAAGATGTCGTTCCGGTTCTCACACTCTGCGTTGCAGATAAAGGTAAGAGGGACAGTTCTGCTTATCACCATTTTTGTTGTAATGGCGCAACTCATTGGCGAAGAAGAGATTCTTCTCGGAGCTTTTCTGAGCGGGTTACTAATGTCGGGTTTTCTACACAAAGAGAGGTCGCTGCTGATGCTAAAGATGGACGGAATGGGGTTTGGGTTCTTTATTCCCATATTCTTTGTGATGGTGGGAATGGAGTTCGATACTTCGGCTCTGGCTGAATTCGACACTTCCATAATCTGGTTTCTCCCCGTTTTATTACTTGTACTTTTCGGCATAAAATTAATTCCGTCGATGCTTTGGACACGCTTTTTCGGTTTCAGAAGAGCTTTTGCCGGAGGGTTTCTGGTTTCGTCGCGACTGAGTCTGATAATTGCTGCCTCGGCAATTGGACTGGAAATGGAAGTGGTTACACCGGGAATAAATGCTTCGTTTATTCTTATGGCAATTATTACCTGTCTTCTTTCGCCAATTCTGTTTAATTCTCTTAATCCTCGCGGTATTCTCGACGGACAAAAAACAATTATTGTTGGCGGTAGTAGTACCGGAGTTCTGCTCACACGCAGGTTACATGCTCATGGTAAAAATTCGGTAATCGTCGAAAACAACCCTGCACGTTTTAAAGAGATACAGAAAAAAGGGCTCAATGTAATTCTTGGCGATGGTACAAATGAAGCTATTTACCGACACCTAAAAATGGCTCCGAGTAATTATGTAATTTTAGAATGCGACAGCGATGATACAAACTTGCAAATTGCACACATGTTACGAGAACAATTTCAACACGAAAATATTATCTCGCGAACAAAACTAAAGAAAATTGAAAACAAGTTAAATCTAATGAACGTTGACACCGTTGATGAAAGGGGAGTTTTAGCAACAACACTCGAAAACCTTATTCTCAGACCAAATACCTACCATAATCTTGTTGAAAGTTTCGATAATTTTATAATTGAAGAGATACAGATAACAAGCAACGAAATTGATGGAAAGCAGATTAAAGATATTCCGTTTCAGTACAATGCAATTTTAATGATGATAAAGTCGGGAGACGAGATGAAAATTCCGCATGGAGACACCTATTTACGAAAAGGCGACATTCTACATGTTGTCGGAACTCAATCTGCAATTCAGGAGACACAAAAATTGGTAGAATAATCAACAAGACAGATAAAAACTTGCAACTCCGAATCATTATCTAATTTTCAAGAACTTTATTTCAGGTAGTAAATAAAGTCCCCCATAATGAAATACAGGGGACTCTTTTTAAAACTTAGAACTTAAAATCGACTCCGAACATAAAATGTGTTCCGGCCTGTGGGTAATAGCCGTCCATTTTACTCCGGTTCCCTTCGTAAATATACGAGTAAACCCACGCGTTGCTTTCGTAAACCTCGTTAAATAAGTTGTTTACCATTAAATGCAAAGTAATTTCCTCAAACAAATTTGTATTAAAACTGTAATCGGCTTTTAAATGATTTACAAAATACGAGTTTAAAGTCCGGTCGTCGTTCGACGTATTATCGATATACTGTTTCCCCACAAACGACGAAATAAAACTTAAATTCAGATTCTTCACAGGAGAAAATACCAACTGACTGTTTGCCACGATATTTGGCGAAAAAGCTATATCGGTTGTCCCCAAATCGTACTGCTCCTGTCCCCACGTATCCCAGTTATCGACATACTCGGTAAAGTTTTTTATTTTGTTCGAACTGAATGTTGCATTTCCGTTCCATTGTAAGCTTTTTACAATTTGCACACCTGCCTGCAGCTCAATTCCGGTGCGGAAACTTTTATCGACATTCACCATAATTGGTGCACCCACATCGTTTATTTCGCCCGTTAAAACCAGTTGGTCGTTGTAGTTCATAAAGTAGTAGTTGGCAGCAAACGAAAACCGCGACGAAGAGTAGTTGTATCCCACTTCTAAATCTTGTAAAGTCTCTACTCCCGGGGTTTTCCCGCCGGGTGCTTTATCGACAAAAGCGGTACGGTTGGGCTCGCGGTTGGCAATGGCAAACGAAAGATAGAGTTTCTGATTATTTGAAGGTTGATACGAAACCCCAAACTTCGGATTGAAGAAATTAAAATCGTGCGACTGCCCTAAATCTCGCAAATCATCGTCGATTCCAACAATAGAATATTCAATTTTGCGAAATTGTAAATCGGCAAAAAGATTTAAATTCTCACCAACCGAGTAGTTATATTTTGCATAAAAGTTGTAATCTTTTTTCTTCCCGTTATTTCTGTACCACTCGTGATTCGGGTTCGAGCTGCCATAATATTTAGCCCAGATAACGTTTCCAAAATGGTCGCCATCGTACATACTGTAACCGCCACCCAGTACAAGGCTCGATTTACTACCCGTATAATTTACCGAGTAAGTAACGCCGTAAAAACGGTTGTCGAGCCATTTTCTGTTTACCAAATCGGTTCTTCTTACTGTATCCTCGCCAAAACCAATATCGGGCAACTGGTAGTCGGCCAGCTTTTTATTCTGTTTGTAATTTTCGTAATATCCACGTCCGTAGGTGTAAAATGCCGATGCATTTATATTCCACATCGAATTCAGTTTATGCGAAAAATGCAACTGGTAGTGGTCTTGCTGATAATGATCAACCTGATTGTCGTAATACCGAGTAACTCCGTTCTCGTCGGTATATTCACCGCAACTGTTGTAGGTTCTGTTGGTTTTTAGCATCTCCGACGAGATTCCGTTCCACGCCTGATATGTCTCCTCAAAACCCGAGAAAATATTCACCTTAATAATTGTGTTTTCAGAATAGTAACCTCCCGAAACAAAAAACGATTTCAGGTCAGACGAAGCTCTGTCGATGTATCCGTCCGACGTAACTTTCGACAAACGCGCATCAACAGCAAACTTTCCATTTATTAACCCCGAACCCGCCGACACGGTATTTTTAAATGTATTAAAAGTTCCGGCAGCAGTTTTGTACTCGCCGTACGCATCTTTTCGCAACGCATTGGTTTGCATATTTATGGTTGCTCCAAACGCCGCAGCTCCGTTTGTCGAAGTTCCTACACCGCGCTGCACCTGCACATTCTCAATCGACGAGGCCAGGTCGGGCAAATCGACAAACCACGTTCCGTGCGACTCGGCATCGTTGGCCGGAATACCGTTTACCGTAACATTTATCCGGTTCAGGTCTGTTCCCCGAATTCTGAAATTGGTGTACCCAACTCCGGCACCGGCATCCGACGTTGCCACAAACGACGGAGTAAGTTGCAGCAAATACGGAATGTCCTGTCCCATATTCCTGCTGGCAATTTCGTCGCCTGTAACATTGGTATAAGCAACCGGCGTTTTGCTGTTTGCCCGGGTTGCCGAAATCAGAATTTCGTCGGTTAAAACAACATCGGGAGAAAGATGAATGGTAACTTGTTTGTCAGCGTTCAAACTCACGACAACCTCTTTAGTTAAAAACCCGATAAACGAAACCTTAAGGGTATAATCACCCTCTTTCAGGTTTTTAAACTCAAACGTTCCTTCACTCGATGTTGAAATTCCATAATAACTGTTTTCGAGAACCACGCTTGCGCCGGCCAGCGGTTCGCCATTACCGGTTACAACACCACTTAATTTTACCTGCCCTGTGGCAAGCAACACAATTAACTGCATCAGCAGTAAAAAACTAAACTTTTTCATTTTTTTTAGAAAATTGGTTATTAAACTAACCAATGGAGCGGGACGAATCCCCGTTTGCTCTCCCTACGCCGGCATTATCCGGATCAGGTTTGTGAGTATAATCTCAGCCCTAATTTTATTAGGCACCCCATTGCATTTTTATCGGCACAAAGATATAGAAAATTCCGGAACCCGGTTTTGGGAAACAGACGCTTTCAGAAAATTATTCACTATTTTTTTACACTCATTTTGTATGTTCCGAAGGAATAACAAACTCAATCTCTTTAAATGCAAACTCATCAACTTCTCCGTTTTTGTTTTGAAGTTGAATTTGCCCGAATTGTCCGATTCCGGTAATTTTAGCCTCAAAAACAATCCCCTCTTTTTTATACCTACGCCACTCTCCTACACCATAAAGCCGCTTAAAATAAGCAGAATCGATTTCATAGAAATTGCCTTCTTTCAACTTGTCATACCAATTGAAAATGTGTTTAATTACATCGGCAGCAACCAACTCAACCGAATAAGTTTTCCCCGTTATTTGTTTAAGCGAAACCGGATTTGGAGCATCCGATATAAATTTTTCCTGATTTAAATTTAGGCCAATTCCCACAACCGACGAATCGATACTATTCCCTTTTATCGTATTTTCAATAAGAATTCCCGCTATTTTTTTATTCCCCACATAAATATCGTTGGGCCATTTTATTGAAACCTCCTCAATCTCTTTTTCAAGAAATTCAACCAAACTCAAACTTACAACTTTTGAAAGCGTAAACTGTTTGCCTGCATCTAAAAAATGCGGATTCAAAATAATACTCGCTAAAAGATTTTTCCCTGCTTCACTTTCCCACCCGTTTCCGGCCTGTCCTCTGCCGTTTTTCTGAAATTGTGTCAGCACCGTGGTTCCCTCCTCTGCCGCATCAGACAAAATCAGTCGAGTGGCATAGTTGTTGGTAGATTCCACCTCATTTAAAACAATAATCTTTTTCTCCGTTTTTATCATAAAAAGTTAAACTATTTATCCATTTTTTGGTTTATGTTATTTTACTGCCGAAAATAGATAGTGTGTAAAATGAAAAATAAATTTACACAAAGCAAAGTAGTTAAAAATAGGAATAGAGCAAAAAGATTATCTTTGTAAAGTAATATTTTTATATGAGCAAAAAAGAGGAAGAAGCTGATAAATTACTGGAAGCAATACTCGAAGGGATTCAACGAATAAAGGGGAAAGACATTACGTTAATCGACTTAAATTCAATACATCACACCGAATGTGGTTACTTTGTAATTTGCCATGGAACATCGAATACTCAAGTCGATTCGATTGCCCACTCGGTTGAAGATACGGTAAAAGAATTAACCGGAGAAAATGTATGGCATCGCGACGGATACCGGAATTCGATATGGATTTTACTCGATTACGGCGATATTATGGTTCATGTTTTCCAAGAAGAAGCCCGCGAGTTCTATAACCTTGAAGGACTTTGGGCCGATGCCAAAATAACAAAAATTGAAGACGACAATTAGAGAAATATCATGACAGAAAACAAAAATAAAGAGAAGAAAAATATTCCAAATAATCCGTTTGGAAATTTTAATCAAAATAAAAAAGGCGATGGAAAATCGCCTAAATTTAATGCATATTGGATATACGGAATTGTTGCCATTGTTTTTATTGTAGCACAGTTTTACGTGAGTAATAGTCGTGGCCCGGTAGAAACTAACTGGAGCAAAGTTAAAAAAACCATGCTTGCCAATAACGACATTGAACGGATCGTTGTGGTAAACAATAAACAGGCAAATATTTACATAAAAAAAGACCGCCTGAAAAATTATGAAGAAGAGTTTAAAGATAAATTCTCGAAACCTTCGGAAACCGGACCACAGTTTACATTTAATATTGGTTCGGTTGAATCGTTTGAAAGAAATTTAAGCGAAGCACAAGAAAATAGTCCCAATAAAATTGATCCTGAGTACAAAGAAGAGCGAAACTGGGCAGGAGAATTACTTTGGTCGATAGGGCCATTCGTTTTAATTATTTTGTTGTGGTGGTGGATATTTAAAAGAATGAGTCGTGGTGCCGGCGGTGGTGGTGCCGGTGGTATTTTTAATGTTGGCAAATCGCAGGCAAAAGTCTTCGATAAAGATCAAAAAGTGTCGACCAATTTTAAAGATGTTGCGGGGCTTGCCGAAGCGAAACAGGAAATTGAGGAAATTGTTGAATTCCTGAAAAGCCCGGAGAAATACACAAAATTGGGAGGCAAAATTCCGAAAGGAGCACTACTTGTTGGCCCCCCGGGAACAGGAAAAACGCTACTTGCCAAAGCCGTTGCCGGTGAGGCAGATGTTCCTTTTTTCTCCATGTCGGGGTCCGATTTTGTTGAGATGTTTGTGGGCGTTGGAGCCTCGCGGGTACGCGACCTCTTTAAACAGGCAAAAGAGAAAGCACCTTGTATTGTATTTATCGACGAGATTGATGCAATTGGCCGTGCACGTGGCAAGAATCCAAATATGGGCTCGAACGATGAACGCGAAAACACACTGAACCAACTACTTACTGAGATGGACGGGTTCGACACAAACAGTGGAGTTATAATTCTGGCTGCAACAAACCGCGCCGACATTCTCGACAGAGCCTTAATGCGCGCCGGTCGTTTCGACAGACAAATTCATGTTGAATTACCCGATTTAAACGAGCGAAATGCAATTTTTAAAGTACACTTGCGCCCGTTAAAATTAGACAAATCGGTTAAAGTCGATTTTTTAGCAAAACAAACTCCCGGTTTCTCGGGTGCCGATATTGCCAATGTTTGTAACGAAGCTGCGTTAATTGCTGCACGAAAATCGAAAGAGTCGATAGGGAAACAAGATTTCCTCGATGCAGTTGACCGAATAATTGGCGGGCTGGAAAAGAAAAATAAAATAATCTCGCAAGTCGAGAAGAAAACAATTGCCTTCCACGAAGCAGGTCACGCCACAATAAGCTGGTTGTTAGAACATGCCCACCCACTAGTAAAAGTTACCATTGTCCCACGTGGGAAAGCGCTGGGTGCTGCCTGGTACCTGCCCGAAGAACGGTCGATAACAACAAAAGAACAACTATTAGACGAGATGGCATCGGCACTGGGTGGCCGCGCTGCCGAAGAGATTATTTTTAACCGAATTTCGTCGGGAGCACAAAACGATTTAGAGAAAGTAACCAAACAGGCATACGCCATGGTTACCATTTTCGGGATGAGCGAAAAAGTGGGTAATGTTAGTTACTACGATTCTACCGGACAGTCTGACTATTCGTTTACAAAACCGTATAGCGAGAAAACAGCCGAAATAATTGACGAGGAGGTGAAAAAATTGATTGACGGTCAGTATCAACGCGCCCTCCAAATTTTAAAGGATAATGCCAAAGGGCATATAGAACTGGGAAATCTTCTATTAAAACGAGAAGTTATTTTCAGTGAAGACCTTGAAGAAATTTTCGGTAAACGGCCGTGGGATACAAAACACGTAATCCCTGAAAACGGTGACGAAAGTTCTGAAAATGAAACCCAAAAACCGGTTGATTTAGAAGACACAAAACCGGAAGAAAAAAAAGAAAACGACAGTTTAGCATAAATGAGTGAGGCACGGCACGAAATATTGAACCGATTAAAAAACACCGTTCATAATGTGCCGGAAAAACCCGATTTTATCGCTCCCGTTTACCATCCTGTTCATCAGCCTTTAGAGATTGCCTTTAAAGAAAAGCTGGAGGAGTTAAACGGGAGCGTCTATCTGTTTGAATCGGAAGAAGCACTTTTTGCCGAATTAAAAACACGCCTTTCAAAATACAATTCAAACAATATCTGTTGTGCAGAAGAAGCCATTCAAAGCCGGTTAGAAACCACCCAGATTCCTTTTTCGGATTGTAAAAAACTGCCGAAAACCATTGAAGTGGGAATAACGGGCTGCGAGTTTCTAATTGCTCACACCGGTTCGGCAATGGTAAGTTCTGCTCAAAAAGGTGGTCGGAGATTGTTTGTTTATCCACCACTTCACATTATTATTGCAACAAAAAAACAGATTGTCGATTATCTTGAAAAAGCATACCTCGGTATTCAAAAAAAATACGCAGACAACCTCCCTTCGCAAATTACATTAATAACCGGGCCAAGTCGTACAGCCGACATCGAAAAAACATTAATTATTGGAGCACACGGTCCCAAAGAGTTGCAGGTCTTTATCTCTTAATCATCCTGTTGGAATAAACACCACGACAGACGAAAAACACCGTCGTTTTATATAACAACATTCACTTTTCAGATTTATAGAAGTTATATTCTGATAAATATTTTTCTTTTATACATCCAATAGCAAATGTACCACATCATAAACCAAATAATTGTATTTTGAATCATATCGGCCGGAAACTGCCCCATCCAACTGAATGCGGCCTGTGTAAACGGATAAATTATAGCACGTAAATATTTAACGCCTTCTAAATGTGCAAACAGGTAGATAAAAAGAGGATTCATTCCAACAACAGAAAATACAATAACCCACTTTCGCGACTTTTTTATGTCGATTAACCAATAGGAAAAGGCAAGCGCCAACAGTGCCCAACCGCCACTAACAATAACAAACGACGTGGTTGCAATGCGCTTAATAATTGGCGTAATCGGGTCTAAACCGTATCCCACAACAACTGCGGCAAATCCGGCAATTGCCAGAATTTTAACTTTTTTCATTGGCGATTTGTCGCTCATTAGCAGCATTCCGGCCATGGCTCCCCAAATGGTATGCGCAGTAGTTGGAATGGCATTAAACGAAACCCAGTGCCCCGAAAGATTTTCTCCTCCATATTGTAAATCGAGCCAGGTACCAAAATTTTCGTTGGGCACAAACGGATGGTTAAATCCTTCGACCCAAAACGACCTGTAAATTATTTCGGTAAGAATTAACAAGCCAAACGAAACAATTAGCTGAACTGATGGTTTCTGACGAATAACCAGAAATGTTATAAAATAGGTAACCGAAAGTTGTGCCAGCACATTTTGAAACTGAAACTCGATTTTACCCGGCACAATACAATAAAGTGCCCAACCAATTACAAGAAGTAAAGCCGAACGCTTTAAAGCGTGTTTGCGCAAAAGCTGATAGCTGTCGCCGCGTTCAGTACGTTTGGCAAACGAAAACGGCATAGCAACTCCCACAATAAACATAAAAAAAGGCTGTATTAAATCCCAAAAATGAAGCCCGTGCCAGGGGTGGTGATGAAACTGCGTTCCTATGGCATGAATAATAGGGTTATCGACAGCTGCTAAATTCGAAAATAACCCGGTAAATTCGCCCACCAGCAAAAGCATTGTTAATCCTCTAAAAAAGTCGAGCGATAAAAGTCGTTTGTCGGGTGTTAACGAAACATTTGTATCAGACATAATAAGTATGGTTTAAGTTTTAAAGAGTTTAAACTTATTAATAAATTTAAAAATAAGGAAACTATTCCAAAAAGATTTAAATTCTACTTCCGTTTAATTAATTCCGAAGGTGCGATATTGTATTCCCTTTTTGCAACAAAAAAGCAGTAAAATTATAATTAAGGAGCATAAAAAAAGGGCGATAACGCCCTTTTAAATTTTTATTTCTCTTGAACTATTTTACCGGTTTTTTAAATATTGCATCATCGAAATCGACATTTAACTTTACATCTTCCATTGTAACAACTGCTTTTCCCATTGGCGATTGCGACTCGATTTTCATGGCCATTGTAACTCCATCAACAGTTTTATAATCCATCATATTTTGGGTTATATCAACACTTTGTCCGTTAGCTTTCACTGTTGCTTTTACTTTGGTAATTAAATAGGTATCGGCATCAATAAAGTAAGTTTTTAAATTGCCGTCTTTTGTTGTTAACTTCAGTTTATATGCCGGTTTGCCATCTAGGTTAACCTTTCCAATAAACTCAATCGAGTGGCCTTTCTTTTTGTAGTTATACAATTCACCTTCCATATCGGCCTGGTCGATTGCATCTTTTAACTGTGTACCCGATAAATCTTGCGGGTCGGGACTTACCCACGGAGCAATCATCCAGCCTTTTTCCCCATCGTAAGCCTGAATCATTTTTTGCCCCTGCATCTCCATTTCCATTCTAAATTTATTGGGTTTTTTAATTTTCATAATCATAGGCAATTCCATTCCCATTTGGCTAATTTTTGCAGTTATCTGAAAAGAAGAAGCATTAGCAAGTGTTTCGAGTCCGGTTGCTTTAATATATTTCGCTAGCACATCGTCGAGCGATTGTGCCTGTACAAAACCGGTTAAACCAAGAATAAAAAGTGCGAGGGTAGTTACAATTAATTTTTTCATTTGGATTGTTTTTTAAATTGATTAATATATTAATGGTATTCATTACGGCAGAAAAGTTACAACTTCCACTTTAATTTGAAACAATAATTTAGAAATAAATTTCGGCAATAATTTTTTCGAACGGTACTCCCCGGTCAATCAGCAGATCGCGCACCTCAACAACCATTGCAGGGTTTCCGCACAAATAGTATTTTACAGCGGGCAGCTCGTGTACCGCATCAATATAATCGGTTACACGTTGTTGCCTAATGTCGCACGACGATTCGCGCGAACAGCAACGAATATAATTTTCGCCCAACAACCACTCCAAATCGTCTTCAAAATAAAACTGATTTAAATAGCGTGCTCCATGAATCAGCGTTTTGTTTTTTGTTAACCCCGACTGAATCATACTGTAAAACGGAGCAATTCCTGTTCCGGTTGAGATAAACCACGCTTTCTCTTCGGTACCAATAAAACGTCCGTAAGGTTCCGAAACCAAAATTGTTTCGCCCGGAATCATTCCCGAAAGCTTTGGAGTTAAAAATCCATCTTCCTTTACACTGAATAAAATACGAACTTCACGTTCCTTGTTTCCACTGCAGATACTATAAATACGAGGCGGGTGCTCTTTATCAACCGCTATTTTAATTGCCTGACCCGGCAAAAAATCGAAAGTTCGGTTAAAAGAGATGACATGAACTCCCGGAGAAATTTCTTCGTTATTGGTTAAAACAACTTCGAATAGTTCCGAACCGCTTTTTTCGCTCTGTTTTTTTTTCATGAAATATTTTTCTGTTTCAGGAAGAAAGGATATTATAGTTAATCCATTCAGTTTTTTTTGGTTGAGAATATATGAACTATTTATTATTTGTTCCGGAACGAGAATGTTACCACAAGATTTTCGTCCGATGCAGTTTTCAAATTCTTAACTTCGTAATAAACATCCAGTTTTTTCATATTATCAACTTCATCCGAATTACCCGAAATCTCGATGGTAGTAATGTAATGTGCTTTCAACGTAACTTTCTTCGAAATATCGAATCCCACTCCGGGCTGTACAAGTTCCAGCTCATAATCGATATCGGAGTTGTTTTTAATACTGATTGATTTGCTTGTCCGGTTTTTAATATGAAGTGGTGAATTGTCGAATTCCAACGAAGCAAAAAACAGCGGCTCGAGATAGACCGACTCTCCCACCAGCGTATTATCGAAATATACTGCCGTCCGCCTGCTAAACAATGCCTCCTTAATTCCTCCTGCAGTGCGACTTCGTGCAAAAACCAATGTCATTGGCCGGTGTGCTCCCTTAAACTTTATCGGACTGTGAATGTCGGTATTTCCAAGCATTGTAAGCTTTTTCTCGTTTGCCCAATCCACTGCCTCGGGATAATACGATGTTGTGTTATAAACTTCAATTCCATGCAATAAGTCGCTCTTTAACAAACGTGTGTGCATATCCCACCAGCGCATTGTATCGGGTTGCTGCACTTTCCATCCCGGATGATTCCAAAAAATAAATGCACCCTGATTGCGCGCCTCTTTCAACACATCCATAACACTATCACGCTCCAGTAAATTGGTATTGGTAATAAACAGAACATTCAAATGACCGGGAGGCATATCGCGTGTAACTTCAGCACCTTTTATTAAAATAATTCCCATCTCTTCCGAAAGTGGTTTTGCTATTTCGTACGAACGGTTATGGTCGGCACTAATGTCTTTCGAATGTGGGCGATATTCAATATGATCGGTTATTGCAATGGCATCTAATCCTTCGTTCCACGCCTCTTTTACACGAACAGTCGGCCAAACTGTTCCGTCGGAAAAAACGGTGTGCATATGAAAATCGCACTTTAATGTTTTGTAACCCGGAATATCGGGAATATTAATAACCTTATGCGATTGAGCATTTGTTATTTGAAAAAGAATCAGAATCAGAAATAACAGCGAAACCTTTCTTGTCATAGTGTGGAGCTTTAATCGATTAAAACTTATAATTTATAAATATCAAGTTTTTTATTGAATAAATAAAAAATATAGATAAAGTATTTAAGAATTGTAAATGAATGGTTAAGTTTAACGAAACTATTCGATTCTTTTTAATTTTTTTAAAAAGGGACTTGTGCGATCTATTAATTATTTTAATCTTTGTTAAAGATTATATGGAAAATCTTTTTAAAAATAGTGGGCTTCAAAGCGAGGCAGTTGAATTAAAAAAGCGAGGGCATCAGAAACGCATTTTACGTGCCATCTATTTTAATGGTCCGCTATCGAACTCCGAGTTATCGAAACAGATTAAACTCAGTACTCCGAAAATTAACAGTCTTTTACTTGAATTAATTGAAAACGGTCTGATTGAAGATTTAGGCCGGGGAAATTCAAGCGGTGGCAGACGGCCAAATATATATGGGATTGTTAAAAATAGTTTTTACGTTATAGGAATTACGATTAATGTTCACCGTACCATTATTTCTGTTTTTAACAGCAGCAATATCGATATTAGCGGCCCGCAATACTTTCCAATAAAGATGCAATCCGACCTGAATATTTTTAATCGGGTAAATGAAAAGATGATTGAGGTGCTGAGAAAGTTCAATATTTCGCGCCAAAAAGTTTTAGTGATTGGAATTGAAATTCCCGGATTAATAAATCGGAAAGAAGGTATCAGCAAAACCTATTTCCCCGAAGTTCCCAATTTATCGGAAAAACTAAGAGCAATTTTTGGTATTCCGGTTTTTTTCGAACACGACACAAAAATCAGAACCTTTGCCGAACAACATTTCGGGCTGGCTAAAGAGAAAAAAAATGTTCTTATGCTTCAGGCCGACTGGGGCCTCGGACTTGGAATTGTAATCGACAAAAAACTTTACATCGGAGAATCGGGCTATTCGGGCGAGTTCGGACACTTACCAATTGTCGACAACGGAGTGCTTTGTTCGTGTGGAAAACAGGGCTGTTTAGAAACAATTGTATCGGCAAATGCCATTGCACGAATGGCGCGTGAGGGTATTGAAAACGGGAACTCATCGTTAATTAAAAGCCTCGTAAACAACGACCTTAGTAAGATTGAGATTTCAGTTGTTATTCAGGCAGCTAATTCGGGCGACCAGTTTGCTATCTCCATTTTCAACAATGTGGGACACTGGCTGGGGCGTGGAATTGCTTATTTACTACAAATTTTCAACCCCGAGTTAATTATTATTGGTGGGCGGGTTGCCGATGCAAACCAGTTTATTTTAACGCCAATACAACAAGCCATTCAAACCTACAGTAACCGCGATATTAGCAATAACACAGAAATAAAAATTTCGGAGTTGGGATTAAAAGCAGGCCCCATTGGAATTGCAGCTTACGCTCTTGAAAAATTATTATTAGAAAAATAAAACAATGAAGTTAAATTTCACAAAAGTAGAAAAGGCCTTTTTCGAAGAAGCAAGTAACAAAAATGTTTCAACAAAAATTCCTTATGTAAGAGTTGATAGTTTCCCAAAATTAGGGTTGCTGTCGGCATTAAGTTTTCTCGAATGGGTAAGCGAAAATCCAAACGGAGTAATTAGTTTGCCTACCGGAAAAACAGCACAGTATTTTCTTCAGTTTACCCATTTATTGCTCGATAACTGGGAGAATAAAAAAGGGAAAGACATTCTGAAACGATACAACCTTGGCGACCTTAAAAAGCCCGATTTATCGGGGCTGCATTTTGTTCAAATGGGCGAGTTTTACCCCATTAACACCGAGCAACACAACAGTTTATGTAACTATGCCGAGAAGTATTATATTGAAGGATTTGGCCTCGACAAAAAGAAAGCACTTCTTATCGACTCGAATAAAATAGAGCTTGCCGACGGGAAATCCTTCTCGGAAGTTTTCCCCGATTTTAAAATCGATTTAACACTCCGCTATCGCGAAGCAAAAACCTGCGCCGAACGGATACAAAAAAAGTCGATTTTTAAAATCGATAACTGGTGTACTGCCTACGAAAATAAAATTCGAGAAAAAGGTGGCATCGGATTCTTTTTGGGAGGAATTGGCCCCGACGGGCACATTGCTTTTAACGTTAATGGCACCGACCATTTTTCGACTACCCGCCTGACAAAGACAAACTTTGAAACACAAGCTGTTACTGCTGCCGATTTAGGTGGTATTGAAGTTTCGAAAAACCGTTTGGTGATAACAATTGGTCTTGGAACAATAGGTTATAACCCAAAAAACAAAGCCATTGTTTATGCCGCCGGAGAAGCAATTGCCGACACAATAAAAGATGCTTTGGAAAAAGAACCCACAGTTACTGCGCCGGCTACTTCGCTTCAGAAATTAAAAAATGCACGGTTTTATTTAACCGAAGGAGCAACTGTCAGCCTCGAAGATAGTACCGATTATTTTTTTACAGCAGGAGAGTGGTCGCACAAAAAAACAGAACGTGCGGTTATGGAGCTTTGCAAAAAGATTAATAAATTCGGCCCAAAGTTAACCCTTAACGACTTAAAGTCAGATAAATACTGCAAGCTCATTCCCAACTTAAGCGAAAATACAGTTCAATCGGTTATCGATTCTATTCTTGCTAAAATGGAGCGAGGATTGGCAACGCAAAGCAATCAGGTATATTACCACACAGGGCCACACCACGACGATATTATGCTTGGCATTATGCCCATTACAAATCGCCAGTCGCGCAGTGCAAGCAACGAATTGCACTTTGCGGTAATGACTTCAGGTTTTACTGCGGTAACCAATCATTTCCTTGGCGACTTGTTGACCGACACAAAAAATTTAATTGACGAAGGGAAAATAGAGATGATAAATTATCCCGATTTCTTTAAAACAGGATACAAATTTAAATGGGATAAAGACATCTATCACTACCTCGACAGTGTTGCCGCTATGGACGAAGAGGAGAAACGTCGTGGCGTTTGTCACCGTTTAATTCGGGCAATCGTTTTGGTTTGGAACATCGACACAAAAGAGGAGCTTTCTTATACTATTGATGAAATTCTAAAAATTCTGAAAGACAGCTACGATGGAGGGAAAAATCCACCTAAGATTCAGAAAATAAAAGGAATGATTCGCGAATTTGAAGAGGAACTTGTTTGGGCGCACTACGGAGTTATGGTAAAAAATGTTCACCATAAACGGTTAGGATTTTACTCGGGCGACCCGTTTGCTACGCAGCCCGATTTTAACCGCGATGTTTTACCTATTCTCGAAGATTTCAGAAAATATAAACCTACGGTAATTAGTTTGGCAATGGATCCGCAGGGTAGCGGCCCCGATACACACTACAAAGTTTTGCAAGCCGTTGCAAAAGCTGTTGAAGCGTGGAACAAAGAGGAAGATTTAAGTAAACTTCGAATTGTTGGCTACCGCAATGTGTGGTTTAAATACAATCCGTGGGATGCCGAAGTAATCGTGCCGGTTTCGCTGAATGCACTGGCAACACTCGACAAGTCGTTCTCCGACTGCTATGTAACACAAGTAAATGCTTCGTTCCCAAGTTATCAGCTCGATGGTAAATTCAGCGATTTAACACAGCTAATCTGGTTCGAACAGCACAAGCAAATTCAGTTCTTGCTGGGTAAAAACTATTTCTACGAAAACGAATCGCCACTTTTACGTGCAACACACGGAATGATTTTCCACCGCGATTTAAATGTCGATGAGTTTTTAAAAGAGGCATTTAAAATGGAAAAATCGATGGAAGGAATTTTTTAATACAAATACTAAAATATAGAATTATGAGAGTTTTAATACACGACAATTATCAGCAATTAAGTAAATGGACAGCCAATTACATTGCAAAAAAGATAGAGGCATTTCAACCAACACCCGAGAAACCTTTTGTTCTCGGACTGCCAACCGGGTCGTCGCCCATTGGCGTTTATACCGAATTTATTAAGCTGGTGAAAGAGGGAAAAATGTCGTTTAAAAATGTGGTGACATTTAATATGGACGAATATGTAAATATTCCGGAAGACCATCCTCAGAGCTACCACTATTTTATGGATTCGAATCTTTTTAACCATATCGATATTCCTCGCGAAAACATTAACGTGCTGAATGGAAATGCTGCCGACCTCGAAAAAGAGTGTGCCGATTACGAAGCAAAAATTGCAAGTTATGGCGGTATCAATCTTTTCCTTGGTGGAATTGGCCCCGACGGACATATTGCTTTTAACGAACCCGGCTCGTCGTTAAAATCGAAAACAAGAGTTAAAACATTAACTTACGATACAATTGTTGCCAACTCGCGTTTTTTCGATAACGACGTAAATAAAGTTCCAAAAACGGCTTTAACGGTTGGTGTCGATACGGTTATGCAATCGGAAGAGGTTATTATTATTATTAATGGATATAACAAAGCGCGGGCAATGCAAAAGGTTGTTGAAGAGGGTGTTAATCATATGTGGACCGTTTCGGTTTTACAACTTCACCCAAAAGGAATTATTGTTTGCGACGAAGCTGCTACCTACGAACTAAAAGTAGGCACGGCTAAATATTTTAAAGATATTGAAAAAGACCAACTGTAAACAATACTCAGTTCATCGAATTAAAAAAGCCGGTTACAAAATTGTAACCGGCTTTTTTAATATTGTTATTACAAGAATAAATGGGAATTATAATCCCAGTTTCTC